>DHAH01000170.1:2560-14451 GCA_002397345.1 Clostridiales bacterium UBA4959 | reverse complement strand
AAAAAAAAAAAAAAAAAGAACGCGGGGGGGGGCGCTGGGCCGGCGCGCCGAAACTTTTTGCAATAAAACATTGACAGCGCATACGGCGTGATGTAAAATAGATGAAGCGTTACATTATTTTTTTGTGGTACGGAGAGCGGCGTTATGAAATGCGGAATAATAAAACATATCGCCGCGGCGATGATAATGATTATTATTACGGCGGCTCCCGCGTCCGCATTGTCGGTGATCGACAACATGGACAGCGGCAAGCCCTATTCCGCCAAAATTGAGAAAAGCGATATTAAAGAAGGCAGCGGCGCGCTGACAGTAAGCGGTTCGTCCGGTACGCTGGTATTGCAGCGAAAGTTTGATCCGGCGGTCGACATCTCGTCATACACGGGTGTCGGATACGCAAAACTGTACTTATACATAGAGAGCGTCGGGAATATGTCGGACACCAGCGGTCAGCTTGAATTGACCAGCTCGGGCGGCTGCGATGTCGAAGAAACTTCGTGGAACATATCAAAAAACATGCTGAAAGACGGCTGGAACACGCTGACGCTCTCGTTTGAGTCGCCGGGCGAGAACAACGCCGACCTGTCTGCGATAAATTATCTGCGGGTGTATATACATATCACCGGTAAAAACAAGCTTATGCTCGACGAGCTTTCGATCGGCACAGCGAAAGAGCTGGGCATCGAGGCTGCGGGGGTCGAGCTTTCCGCACCCGTAAAAACGCCGGAGGAGGTCTACGGCGAAGGCGGCGCGATAGCGGCGGCTAAAGCGCCGAAAACTATT
The DNA here is from genome assembly GCA_002397345.1 of Clostridiales bacterium UBA4959. GTDB lineage: Bacteria > Bacillota > Clostridia > Oscillospirales > CAG-272 > DTU078. The sequence goes on along the minus strand of DHAH01000170.1, from coordinate 13,671 downwards.
GCCCTCTCCGGTGTAAAAGCCGTGTCTAATAATACGGGCACAACCGCTGCGCAGGAGCCTGCCGCCGAAACGCAGCCGGATTCACCCGATACAGGCACGCCGGCGGCAAGCGCGAATAAAAACAGCGGGCATATCGCTGTGGCGGTAAAAACGGCGTCGGTCGTTATTGCGGTCGCGGCCGCGGCTGCCATCTTTTATGCCGTTATAAAGCGGCGCAGAAAAAAGTAAACATTGTTTCCACTGCCAGAGGAGTTATTTTTTAATGAGCAAGACATTCACTTTACATCAAAAAATACACGCCGCGGCGCTAATCGCGGCGCTGTTGCTTTTATATGCGTTTAACCTGCCAATACATGCCTCGGACGCCGGCAGCAGTCGGGCGGTTTACATCGCCGAGGTTAAAAGCGGCGAGGACGCCGACGCGCTTAAATCCGCGATTAAAAAGCTGTGCCCGGACGCGGAATTTCTATACGATTATGAATACGCGCTGGATGGATTTTCGTTTGCCGTAGCTGATAACGAGTGCTATAAATTAAAAGACTTCGGCGACATTCATATATGGGAAGCGAACGCATATGCCGCGCCGCAGCCGCTTGACATTTCATCGTCGGCTGTGATCGGCGCGGACAGTAAAACGCTTGTAAAATATCGCGGCGAGGGCATGGTTATCGCTGTGATAGACGTCGGATTTAACACCGGCCACGAAATATTTTCGCTTACAAATGACAACACCGCGAAGCTTACCGCCGATGATGTCGCCGCCTGTGTGAATCGCGGGATGTCGGTTTCAAACTGGCTTGCTTACGAGGGGACAAGCCCGTATGTAAATGCAAAGATACCGTTCGCGTATGATTATTACAGCCAAACTTCCGAATTAACCGGCACCGCCGACCATGGTAATCATGTCGCGGCGATAGCGGCGGGTAATAGGCTCCGCGCAACCGACCCCAACGCCGCCGACGGGATCGCGCCGGAGGCGCAGTTGTTACTCATGAATGTGGGCGATAAAAGCGGCAAGCAGTTAAATGATGCGAATATCTATGCGGCGCTGGAGGACGCGATACGGCTGGGTGCGGATGTGATTAACATCAGTCTGGGCAAGATCGCCGGGTTCGGCAGCACCGATATGGCGGGCAGGGGTTATGACAGAGTTATAAAACGCGCGTATGAGCGGGGGATCGATGTCGTCTGCTCGGCGGGCAATACCTCCAAGTTAGGCAAGGGCAGCGTTTTGGACACAAAATACGGTATAACAAAACCGCGCGCATCCAACCCTGACTATAGTGTGTTAAGCGATCCCAGCGGATTCCCATTCGCGATTGCCGCCGCCGCGAGCGTCAACACCGAATATATTCAGGACAATTATATTTCAGCCTCCGGTATTGAAGTTATAAAATACAACGCTCCACCGAACTCCGATTTTACAAAGTCGTTCGGCGGCAAAGCAACCCAATATGCCGTCGTACCCGGTCTGGGCGAAGCGGCGGACTATGATAATATTAATGTAAAAGATAAACTCGCGCTGATAAGCCGCGGCGCCCTTACCTTTGTCGAAAAACTGAAAAACGCGGCAAAAGCCGGCGCGGTCGGCGCGCTGATATACGATAACACCGACTCTGCGGAGCTTGTCAACATGGCTGTGGACGACGGACAGATACCCTGCGCGGCAATCTCGAAATCCGACGGGCTGGCGCTCGCCGCCGAGGCTGCGGGAGATATGACGATTACAGTGGTGACTGATAAAGGCAAAACAATGCCCGCGCCGAACGCGGGCGGGATGGCCGATTACTCGAGCTGGGGCGTTACAACCGATCTGCGCTTAAAACCCGACGTCACAGCGCCCGGTTCATACATATATTCGGCTTTCAATGACGGTTACGGAACGATGAGCGGCACTTCGATGGCGGCGCCGCATATCACCGGTGCGCTGGCTGTTATAAAACAATACTTGAAAACGACCGACACCTCAAAGCTTGACGAGGGGGAGCGTCTGGCGCTTCCGCGCGCCATGCTGATGGGTACGGCATCGCCCGTTTATGATAAAACCGCCGGAGCGGATTACTCCCCACGTCTGCAGGGCGCGGGCAGGATCGACCTTGCGGCAGCGGTTGCGACGAGGGCGGTAATGTATAATCCCGAAACGCTCGAAGCGAAGCTGGAGCTGGGCGATAAACTGGGGGACAGCTTCAAGCTGACTTTCACAGTAAAAAACCTCTCGAACCGCGCGCTCGATTATTTTGTCGAAGCGACGGCGATGACAGACGGGTATGAATACATAAAATATACCGACAAGGACGGCAGCATCGCCGATAACGCCGCCGCCGATAAGGACGCCGCCGGCGATTGGTTTGTCACCGGCGATCCTAAGGCGCTTGTCAGCGCGTCGATAAAGCTTTCGGGCGGGCGGGGCACGGAACTGAACGCAAATAAAGATAATTTTAAACGTTCCGAAAACCTCCGTATACCCGCCGGAGCGACTGAAACTTTTACACTTGACGTGACGCTTGATAAAACCGAGTCGGCGGAACTTGATAAAATCTTTACCTCCGGCTGGTTTTTGGACGGCTTTATAAAGCTGACGGCGCGGGACGAGGGCGGCATAAACTTGTCGATCCCGTATATGGGGTTCGTCGGCGACTGGTCAGACGTAAATGTCTTTGACGAGGGCGGCGATTTTTACAACGACCTGCTTTGCACCGGAATTATCAGAGAAAACTCTCTGATGCTGTTCGAGCTGGGTATGAACGCGTTAAACAAAAACGAAACGCGCAGCAACCGCAGATATATAATCTCAATTAACGACGACGGATTTTACGACTTTATCGGGCTGAGGCTCAGTCTGCTGCGCAACTGCAAGAGCGGAAAGTGTTACGTAAAAGATAAAAACGGCGAGATTGTATATAAAAACGACAAGCTCGGACTTATGCAGAAAGCGTACTACGACAGCGACGAAGCGGCGCTTTCGGTTTCGTATATGAACCTTTTATGGGACGGGTCGGCGGGCGACAACGAACGTTATAGATACCCTGACGGAGAATACATATTGACTATCGAAGTAGAACTTGAGAGCGGAAAGACGCAGTCGAGATCTTTTAACTTTACGGTAGACACAGAAAAACCCAAGCTGGGGCAGTATTCATTCTATAAAAAGGACGGCAGAACCTATCTGCGCGTGACGGCGTCTGACAATACCTATCTGGCGTCCGTATGCGTGTATACAGGCGACAGTGCGAAGGAAACGCTGGATGAAACGCGCGTTTTCGAAGCTGATATAGACAGCAGAAAGGTCACCGAAGATTTTGATGTGACCGATTATGTTGAAAATGAATGGCTGTATGTGGAGTTGATTGATTTCGCGTTTAATATAACTGTGTGCCGCGTTCCCACAGCCGGGGGAGGGAATTAAAAATTTATGAAGATAAAAAGATTAGCGGCGGGGCTGCTCGCCGTTTTGATAATAATATCCGTTTCAGTTTTACCCGCGTCGGCGGCGTTTGTCGAAAACCCGCCGCCAGATTCAAGTGGAAGGATCACTGTCATCGCCCTGCTTGACGACGGGATAACGGCGTCGGCGGCGGCTGCGGCGGCGCGGGAGCTGTCGGGCGGCGTTAAGATAAAATATATCTACAACAAGTTGATAAACGGCTTCGCCGCGGAGATAGACGCCGACGATTACACGGCGCTTAAAAACATTCCGGGTTTGAAAAGTCTTAAAGCCGAGAATAAATACGGCAGTCAACCGGTCACGCAGAGCGAAAAAATTGATCAGCCGATTGTGGCGGACGAGATGAAAATCTCGCTGCGCGCCGACCCTGATTACGGCGGAACGGGGACTGTCGTCGCGGTGCTCGACAACGGTTTTGACACAAAACACCCGGCGTTTAAATCGCTGCCTGCAAGCGGCGCGCTTACCGGAGCCGGTATAAACGCGCTGCAATATACGCTCAACGCGCGTACATCGGCGTATGTATCAAGCAAGCTGCCCTTCGCGTATGATTATGCCGGCAGCGACAAGGATGTGTATATATCCGACTCGCACGGTACCGGTATCGCGGGTATAATCGCCGGCAACTGTGCCGGCTACGAGGGCACGGCTCCCGACGCGCAGCTCCTGCTCATGAAAGTGTTCGACGACGAGGGGAACGCGGCGGAATCGGATATTATCGCGGCGCTCGAGGACGCCGTGCGGTTGGGCGCGGATGTGATCAACCTCAGTCTTGGCAGTCCCGTCGGTTCTGACAGCGGCGAACCGCTCGATCCCGCGCTCGGCATGGCGCTGCGCGCCGCCGTAAAAGCCGGCGCTATTGTAAACGGCGCGGCGGGTAACGACGGGCACATCGGTCGAATGAGCGAGATCGACAACAATTTCGGGCTGCCGCTGCCGAGCGCTGACACAATGGATTACGGCACGATAAACGCTCCCGCGTCGATAGGTGAGGTCACCGCGATAACGGGTAAAAATTCCGACGCGGAGTATAAATATTGCGTTGAGTTTGACGACAGCGCGGGCGCGGTTCACATGAAGGTGCCGTTCACCGACACGACCTCTACATATGACATGTTCGGAAAAAAATCCTTCACCGAGCTGTTTGACGGGAAAAAATTCACTTACATAGCCGTTCCGGGCACAGGGAGCACCGATGATTGCAAAAAAGCCGGCGATAAACTGAAGGGCGCGATAGCGCTGATAAAGCGCGGCGGGCTGACCTTTGTCGAAAAAGTGAATAACGCCTGCAAATACGGCGCGGTCGGGGTTGTAATCTGGGATAATATCGAAAATAATAAATCTGTCGTAAACATGGATCTGACCAACGCGGAGCTGCCCGCCATATTCATCAGCGCCGAGGACGGAGCCGCGCTCGCGGAGGTTGGCTTGGGCGAGGTGACGATAACCGATAAGCTGCTGGGTAAATTTCCGACCGCCGACAGCGGCAGGATGTCCGACGCAGCCTCATGGGGCGTGACTCCTTCGTTCACGCTCAAACCGGAGCTGACCGCGACGGGCGTAAATGTCTTTACTGCGGCGCCGGATGGGAAGTTTGAAGTCATGAGCGGTACCTCCGCAGCGAGCGCGGTTGCATCAGGGAGCGCGGCGGTGCTTATTGGACAAAAGCGTCAAAACGGAGCCGGATGCAGCCCCGAGACGGCGAAGCGCCTGTTCATGAACGCGGCAAAACCGCTCGTCGACCCGGACAGGGGCATATATTACTCGCCCCGCCGTCAGGGTGCGGGGGAGATAAGCGTGCCGGCGGCGGCGGCGCTCGAAACCTCATTGACAAACGCGGCGACTGCGCTGCCTAAAGTCGAAATTCCGGCGCTGAACGGCATTGAAGCGGAACTGGAATTAGAACTTAAAAACACATCGGATAAGCCGATGGAATATAAAATCTCCTGCACGGTGCAGGGTGACGATTATAAAACGCTCGACGACGGCGAAAATACCGCGACGGCAGATCTTTGCGAGCCACGCGCCTTTGAGGGTGCGAAGGCTATATTAAACGGGCGGGAGATTAATATAAACAACGCCGATTTCATGGGTGAAGTTGTGACATTAAACGCGGGCGAGAGCGCGCGGCTTAATATCAAAATTAAGCTTGACGAAAAAACCGCCGAGGAGTATAAAAAAATATTTAAAGACGGTTTTTATCTCGAGGGTTTTGTCACCGCCGAATCATCGGATGGCACACAGACCGCGACGCTGCCTTTTGTATGCTTTACCGGTGATTGGGAGGAGCTGCCTATCCTTAACGCGACGGTTTACGACCATACGCGCGTGCCATATTATTTAAATTCCTGTTTCTTCGCGCAGAGCCGGACGCTCCGGTCCGACATAATTTTAGGCTTAAACCAATGTTACGACGGTTATGATATAGACGCGTCGCGCGTGTCGTTTTCGCCCGACGGCGACGGTGAGCTTGACGAATTTTATATGACGCTGACGCTTTTGCGCAGCGCTGTGAATGTCACGGGTGAAATAATAGCCTCTGACGGAGAAATTGTCGCCGATATGGGCACACTTGATTATGTGAGCAAGACGACGGCGCAGAGGGGCTACCTCACCGAACTGAACTTCAAAGTCTGGGACGGGACATCCGCCGACAACAGCGCATATGTGTTTCCGGACGGCAGATATAAACTCATACTTATCGCCTATCCGGCATACGAGGGCTCGAAAGCGCAGAAATATATATTCCCCTTCACTGTGGATACGCGTAAGCCGATAGTCGCAGGCGTGAAGCTTAAAACAGCAACGGACGGCAAAGAAACGCTCGTCCTTAATGTTAAAGATGAAACCGCGCTGCAAGGCGCAGTGCTGTACCAAAACGATATCGCGCTTTATTCCGGTATGTTTAATTCGGCTCACTCCGCAGGAGTTAAAACAAATGACATATATGAATTTGACATCACGGGCTGGAGAGACACGGAAAAGTATACTGTTTATGTCGATGTTTATGATTTTGCGATGAACCGCACGACGGTTATGGTAAAGCTCGACAGCTTGGCAGGAATAATAAAGGAGCGTAGTCATATCGATGAAGCAGGTTGAGATGCATACCGACGGGGCTTGTTCGGGCAATCCGGGCCCGGGCGGCTGGGCGGCGATATTAATATATAATAAAATTGAGCGCGAGCTATCGGACGGCGAAAAACAAACTACGAACAACCGCATGGAGCTGACCGCCGCGATAAAGGCGCTGGAAGCGCTTAACGAGCCGTGCGAGGTCACGCTGCACAGCGATTCTTCCTATTTAGTGGACGGCATGACAAAAGGCTGGGCAAAATCGTGGCGAAAAAACGGCTGGGTTAAATCGGATAAAAAGCCCGCGCTCAATCCCGAGCTGTGGGGACGGCTGCTCGAGCTGTGCGAGACGCATAAAGTGAAATTCGTCTGGGTGCGCGGTCACAACGGCAATGCCTATAACGAACGCTGCGACGCGCTCGCGGTTGAGCAGCGCGACAGATATGCGCGGGAATAACATGATACGGAGCGGCGGGGACGCAAACCCCCGCACCTCCGGGCAGGAATTATAAATATTTATGGTTAGAGGTTTTTATGAAAAACACGCTTGAAACGATAAAATTTATTTCAAACGGTGCTTATGACGGCGTATTCGCGGATTTATACGGCGCGGAAAAAGTCGCGGAGCAGCGCGCGCGCTGGATAACAGCGCTTGAAAGCTTTGGCAGGCTGTACGGCGAAAACCGTGCGGTGCGGCTCTTTTCTTCGCCGGGGCGCAGCGAAATTTTGGGCAATCATACCGACCACAACCACGGGTGTGTGCTTGCCGCTGCTGTGAATCTCGATACCATCGCCGTCGTCGGTCAAAATGACGACGACACAATAAGGCTCAAGAGCGAGGGTTTCGACGGGGACATTGTCAAAGCGAAGGACAACGCGCCGGGTAAATATCTGCAGCTTTCCTCGGCGTCGCTGATCGCGGGTGTGTGCGGCGGACTTTCCGAGCGCGGTCATATGACCGGCGGTTTTGACGCGTATACGACCTCGAGCGTATTAAAAGGCTCCGGGCTGTCGTCCTCCGCGGCGTTCGAGGTTTTGGTCGGCAGCATACAAAATGAGCTGTATAACGACGGCAAAATCAGCGCCCCGGAATTGGCGATGATAGCGCAATATGCGGAGAACGTTTATTTCGGTAAGCCGTGCGGGCTGATGGATCAGACGGCATGCGCGGTAGGCGGCTTTGTGGCGATCGATTTTGCAGAGACAAGCGGACACGGACAAATTGCTGACGCGGTTAGTCCGAAAATAAAAAAATTAACGTTTAATCCGGAAGACGCCGGATATACGCTGTGTATAGTCAACACCGGCGGCAGCCATGCCGATTTGAACGAAGATTACGCGTCGATACCGCGCGAGATGAAAGCGGTGGCGGCTAAATTTGGGCGCGGCGCGCTGCGCGGGCTGACCGCGGAAGAGCTGATCGCCCGCATACCGGAACTGCGTGCCGAGGTCGGCAAGGATGCCGTTGGAGACCGCGCCATATTGCGCGCGCTGCATTTTATCGCCGAAAACGAGCGTGTTTCCGCGCAAGTCGAGGTGCTGCAGAGCGAAGCGCTGAAGAATGGCGATATGGATGCGTTCCTAAGCGGCGTGGACGCGTCGGGTCGGTCAAGTTTTGAATTTTTACAAAATGTATTCACGGTAAACGCACCCCGTGAGCAGGGACTGTCGCTTGCGCTCGCGCTGACAGATGAATATTTCGCAGTAAAAGGCATCAATAACAGCGACAAGCGTATTTACGCTTGTCGAGTACATGGCGGCGGCTTCGCCGGCACAATACAGGCATTCGTGCCTTCCGTTGAGGCGGCGGGTTATGCGGCGTTTATGGACGGGATATTCGGTGAAGGCGCGTGCATACCGCTGCGCATAAGGCGCGACGGCGTGAGGGAAATCACAGGAGTATAATGAATGCAAATAGAAAGCATCGACATTATCAGTTTTGGCGGACTTAAAAACTTCAAGCTCGAGCTGTCCGACGGACTTAATATTATCGAGGGCTGCAACGAATCGGGTAAATCTACCGTCGCGGCGTTTATAAAATACATGTTCTACGGTTTTAACGATAAATCCGAGCGCGCGCTGCGCCTGTCATGGGACGGTCAAACGGTCGAGGGCTCGATGATTATAAGCTGCTCCGACGGGCGTTACCGCGTCGGACGCCGGTATCGCGACGGACGCGACGACTGTCAGATCATCGAGCTGGCTGGAAACACATTGTGCCACAGAGGCTGCCAGCCGGGCGAGGTGTTCTTCGGCGTGAGCGCCGAGGTGTTCGCCCATACCGCGTATATAAGCCAGCTTGAGGGCGGCAGGGTGAACGGTGAAGAATTGTCGGGCGCGATAGGCAACATGCTGTTCTCCGCCGACGAGACGCTCAACGTGCAGCGCGCCGGAAAGCGGCTGGAGGACGAGCGGGTCGCGCTGTGGCATAAAAACCGCAAGGGCGGCAGGATCAATGAGTTTGAAGTCCTGCGCGACGAGCTGATCCTGCGGCGCAAAAATGCGTCGGCGGACAGCGCGGCGATAATATCAAAAGAAGGCCAGTTGTCCGACCTCCGCGCAAAAATGCAGGAAAACGCGGATAAAATCGAAAAACTGTCTAAAATCATGGCGGCATATGACGCAAAGCAGCGTAATAAAAAGCGTTATGCACTCGAGGAGCTGCGCGTGCGCGGCGGGCGGCTCGCGGCTGAGCGCAAGGCAATTATCGAACAATATACGTCGGACGGATTTGTGCCGGACGATAAATTTATTTCCGACTTTAACGAGCTTCGCCGCGGGCTTGAATATTTAGACGCGAGGGCTGACGAGCTGAACAAAGAAACGCAGTCGTACGCGCCGGCTGACAGCGACCCGGAAACGCCGGAGGCTGTAAAACTCCTGCGCAAACATGGCGGGCGGGACGCGCTGCTTGAAAAATACGAGGGGGCGCGACTGCGCAGGCGAGCGCTTATAACCTTCGGCGTGATATTCGGGATATTGTTCATCCCCGCGGCGGTAGTGGCGGTTTCGATCATGCTCATAAACCTCACTTACGGCGCTGTTGCCAGTCTGGGCGCGCTGGCGCTGATGTTCGGGCTGGTGATGTGCTTCATCGCGTCGGTTAAATACGCGCGTACCGTCGACGATCTCCTTGACGAGTTCAGGGCGGCGGACAACGCCCATTTCAAACGCATTGTGGACGAAGCGTCGGCGTATACCGAGCCCGGACGCGAAAACGGAAGCGCTATGCTGCTCGAGGGCGAGCGCGCGCGGCTTGTAAACCAGCGTGAAGCAAAACTCTCCGAGATAAACGCGCTGCTTGCCGAATGGGGCGGCCGCACGCTCGAAACGGCGATAAACGATATTGCCGAATACAGCGCTAAATTAAACGCGAACATGGCGGAAAGCGAAAAAAACGCTGCCGAGCTTGCGGGTGCAAGGTCGCAGCGGGAGGATACAGCCGCGGATGATACGACCGCGGACAGCGTAAATACGCCTGATACGCCCGAATATGACAGCGAAGCGTTGGAATTGGCGGCAAGACTGCCCGACGACATCAACATAACCGCGATCAAGCGCGAGCATGACTTTTTAACCAAAGCGAACGCGTCGATGGCGGCAAGACAGCGCGAATTGGAACTCGAGCTTGCGCAGCTTTACACCAAAACCGATTCGCCGTCACAGCTTTCTGACCGCGTCACGCAGCTTGAGGGCGAGCTTTCACGGCTGCGCAGGCGATACGCCGCTGTGGAAATGGCTATCGGAGTGTTGAGCGCCGCGGCGGAAGAAATGCGCGACGGCGTGTCGCCAAGGCTCTCCGAATACGCGGGGCGCATGATGGAGGCGTTCAGCGGCGGAAAATACAACTCTGTTGCCGTCGCCGCCGACTTGTCACTGTCATACGACGCCGGAACCGGCGCCGTAACGCGGCACGGCGCCGAATTCATGAGCGCCGGGACGCAGGACATCGCATACCTCAGCCTGCGGTTGGCGCTGATAAATCTGATGTACCGCCGCGAGTCCGTACCGCTCATCTTTGACGAAAGCTTCACACGTCTCGACGACACAAGGCTGCGTAATGTGCTGCGTCTGCTGGACGGGGCGTCAATTTCGGGCACGCAGATAATTATCTTCACCGCCCAAAAACGCGAATACGCAACAACGGGCAGCGGCGCGCGATATATAAAGATGACATAAAAAACAGCCGCATACAGCCCTTATAAAAATTAGGGCTGCATACGGCAAAATGCAAACTATCTCCGTATCTCCCGCGTTATGACAGTTCTATTTCATCCATATTCAGAAATTCATCTGCGCAAAGGGCGCTGCCCATGGGGAATTCACGGGATGCGCCGCAGGTGCGGCAAAATACGCGCGCGGTTGCGCCGATGACCTCAAAATCGTAGTCCGGTTTATCGTCCCCGGTGCAGCGGCAGTGGATAAGCTTGTCATCGGCAAGCTCGGTCAGCATAAAACGTACAATATCGTCAACGGTGATGTCGCCGGTGATAACCTCATGCGGTTCGGCGTCCAGATTATAGCGGTTGAGCTTGTGCAGCTCGTCGTAATCATCCAGCCCATATTCGCCGAGCAGTTCGGCAAGCTCGAC
>DHAH01000170.1:0-2416 GCA_002397345.1 Clostridiales bacterium UBA4959 | reverse complement strand
AGCTCGCGGTCGGATTTAATTAGCGCGTCCTCGATTTCGTCGCGCGTTCCGATAAAGCAGATTGATAAATCGGAATAGGTGCAGTCGAGCGTGATCAGACCGCGATCGAAAAATATACCGCCGCCGATGACATAATTATGCGGCGTGGGGCAGAATACGCAGGGGACAGAGAGCCGTATTTTACCTTCGGAGGTGTAGGTGACGGTCAGCTCGCTGCGTCCGCACTCGCATTTAAGTTTGATCATATCGCCTGTCAGCGAGAAAATGCCGACAAGCCCGAGCACACTTTTACCGCAATGCGGGCAGCGGTATGCAATGGTAGTATCTTTTGATTTTAAAATCATAATCGGTCAGTTGCTCTCCGAAATTTCTTTTTTAACCCATTTGCGGCTCTTCTCGAGGTTGGGGGTGACGCCGCCGCCGGGCAGCTCGTCAGATTTTATCGTGTAATCCTTGAACTCCTGCGACGACTGGTAGATCAGAACAGTATTCAGCGGCGCAGCGGTGCTGTCATAATCGACATAACCGGTATAATATATCTCGAGTTTCAATTCCGCGCATCCGTCAAGGTTGATTCCGTCGAACACAAGCCGGCGATAATTATATATGAACGCGCTGTCGGTTATATACTCGAATGTGGTGTAAAGGTTTCCTATATCGTCACGGAGAGCGAAAGTGAGAAATTCACCCTGCGGCTCGGCGTCAAGCGAAAACGTGTCGCGTATCGTGCGCGCAAGGCTGTTGTTATACCGGATGGTGAGTTGAAGCTGCCCGATATTCCGGATCCAACGGATGCCTGAGATTGTAATTGTTCCGTCGGGAGTCATGATGCTTTCGTCCGTGTTCCGGGCGACGCTGAAATTGTCAGGCGATGCTTTATAAGCCGCGAGCGACACATCGTTCCAGAGCAGTTTCCGCGTTTTAGCGGTGTCACGCATACCCTCGAGCGCGCAGGAGCGGAATACTAACAACAAAAAAATCGAAAGCGCGATAATGGCGAAAAGCCATTTAAAAAGTTTTCCAATAGTAAAACCCTTTTTCGGAGCGTCATCGTTATAATCCATTTTATAATCCTTAACATTTTAAATTAGATATACATTAAATAATTTTCCGTGCGCCTATTGTATCATATTTAAAACAGATATTCAACAACAACAATTGCTAATATTTGATTTTAAATAGAAATTTATACTATTATTATATTACAGGAGTTGTTTAAATCAATGAAATATAAATTTTCACAAAAAATGACCGAGCTGAAACCCTCGGCGATACGCGAGATTTTTAAAAATTTGGGTCAGCCCGGCGCAATAGCATTTTCCGCGGGTAATCCTGCGCCGGAGTCTTTCCCCGTCGAATTTATCAGTGAAGCGTCGGCTGATATATTTGCCCATGACGCGTGTTCGGCGCTGCAATACAGCGTGACGGAGGGTTATGTACCACTGCGTGAAGCCGTAACGGCGCGTCTGCGCGATAAATTTTCAACCGGCGGCGAAGGCGACACCACGCTGATCGTGTCGGGCGGTCAGCAGGGCATCGAGCTGACCGCGAAGGTGATGTGCGACGAGGGCGACACGGTGATAGCCGAAAATCCGAGCTTCATCGGCGCGCTCAACTCCTTCCGTTCGCTGGGACTGAAGCTTGCGGGCGTACCGCTTGAGGACGACGGCATGAACCTGAACGCGCTGGAAGACGCGCTTAAAACAAACCCGCGCGCGAAGCTGATCTACACCATTCCGACCTTCCACAATCCCGTAGGCGTAACGACCTCGCTTGAAAAGCGGCGGGGGATATATGCTCTCGCGAAAAAATACGGCGCTGTTATCATCGAGGATAACCCCTACGGCGAGCTGCGGTTAAGCGGCGAGGATGTGCCGACGATAAAAAGCATGGACACCGACGGGATCGTCGTTTACTGCGGCTCGTTTTCGAAGATACTGTCGGCGGGGATGCGCGTCGGATTCCTCAGCGCGCCGTCGGATATAGCGACGAAGATTGTGGTCGCCAAGCAGGTCGAGGACGTGCATACCAATATCTTTTTCCAAATGATCGCACACCGCTTCATGACACAGTTCGATATGGACGCGCATATCGAAAAGATCCGCGCGCTCTACAGATACAAGTGCGGCTTGATGCTCGACACCATGGCGCGCGAGCTGCCCGGCGACGTGCGGTGGATAAAACCGCAGGGCGGGTTGTTTTTGTGGTGCACACTGCCCGACAGGCTGGACGCCGGTAAATTCGTTGCCGACGCGGCGGCGGAGAAGGTGTTCGTCGTGCCCGGCAGCGCGTTCCAGTGCGACCAGTCGCTGCCGACAAAAGCTTTTAGATTAAATTATTCCACTCCGACTGACGATGACATTGTCAGGGGCATAAAGATATTAGGTTCGATTGCTCGTATGTAGTCGATACGGGG
>DHAH01000148.1:25769-26309 GCA_002397345.1 Clostridiales bacterium UBA4959 | reverse complement strand
CATAGCGCACAGTCGAGATATCCTTCATTATCAGCTCCACGCGTTTGCCGTAACGCTTTGCCGCGTCGATAGTGCGCCTGATATCGGCGCGCGCGGCGTCCTCATCGAAAACGTCGGTTGCTAAAATCGCGGGCGAGGGCTTGTTTGACATTATGTATTTGGCAGACAGCTTTTCGGCGAACGCTTCGCGGTTGCTCCACGGGCTGCACGATACCTTTCTGATTTTTGGCATGCGCTCGATAATATCCAGCCTGTCGTCGAGCCGGTCGCAGCAGCCGTAGTAGACAGCTCCGAAATAGGGGAAAAGGCGCTGCATATACGGTACCTCAAACTCGGCGGTTATCTCGGGCGAGGCGCTGGAGAAAAGCTGCGCAAGCCCGAACGCCCATACATCCTTCGACTGCGGCGCTCTCTCGTCACAGCCTACAGTCGGCAAAAAATCGGAAAATGTATACGAACAGTGCGTGACGTTGGTCGTAACATCGTAAATACCCAGCGCGTCAGCCTGCTCGATCTGGCTTATCATCGCTATGGTCATGC
>DHAH01000148.1:23173-25644 GCA_002397345.1 Clostridiales bacterium UBA4959 | reverse complement strand
TGGTCATGCGCTCCATGAGCGCGTGCATGAACTCCGGTCGGTCCATCAGCTCGATGTAACAATTTTCCACGCCCAACCATTGCGAGAGGAAGTCCCATATGCCGAGATGAAAAGTCCAGCCCCTGAATTTCCACGGAATAATCCCCGCGAAGATATAGTCGGCTGCTTCCGCGGCGGCCGTTTCGCCGTCACGGTTGACAGAAAGCTGCGGAATCTGAATTTTTTCCACATCTTCCGGCTCTTTTATCACCGCTTCGTAATAATGGCCGAGGACGGCGCTGGACGGGTCGGTCACCGATGTGTGATCGATGGGCGATATGCCGTAACCGGTACTGCCGATGTGGCGTGGGATGTGTATGTAGGGGTTCAGCACCATATCGGCGGGCAGATGCTCCCATTTGTAAATTTCCATGCGGAGGTCCCACTCGACCCAGCGCCAATAGGGGTCCTCGACCTTGCATTGTAAAAAGCCGTCCACATCCAGCTCGTTCCACGGCATCTGGTCAATGGCGATCATCGGCTTTATCATATTGCCGTTGTTGAGCGCGCGCCATAGCTCGCGCTTCTCCGACTGCACGGGCAGGGAAGCATGGGCGGCGTATCGAGCTGCAAGCTCGCGCAGCACCGCTATATCTTTTTGAGAGGGCAACATATAAACTGCTCCTTTTTTTATTTTCGTTTATATTATATAACCGGCCGCAAGCATACAGCGGTCATAATTATATCGCGTTATTATATTGTATATATACCCAGAAATCTGATTAAAGCATCGACCGCAAAAACGGCGGTCGGGATAGTCAGCACCGACAGCAGCGTCGTCATACCAACGGCATGCGCGCCGTATGAGGGTTTTATATCATACGATTCCGCGAAAATAGCGGCGTTTGTGCCGGTCGGCAGCGACGCCATCATAGTACCGAACATCGTGAGTTCATACGGAAAGCGCAAAACCGCCAAAACAAGCCCGCAGATCACCGGCAGAACTAACAGCTTGACTGCGCAGAGGATATAAATACGCGCGTTTGTGAACAATTTACCCAGCGGAATCGTCGCAAGCAGACCGCCGGTGATGAGCATCGACAGCGGCGTGCAAATCGAGCCGAGATAATGCATGGCGTCAAAAATAACGGGCGGCATCACATCGCCCGCACGCGCGACATATAAAACAAGTCCCACAACGCATGGGACGGTGCCGAAGTTTACGAAAATTTTAAGAGGATTGATTTTTATCTTCTCACTCGCGCGGCTGAGCACATAAATACCATAGGTCCAGCAGATGAGGTTGAAAATGATAATAAAAAACGCTCCCCAAAATGCGCCCACATCACCATATGCGGCACGCAAGAGCGGTAATCCAAGAAAACCGCAGTTGGTGAAAGTCGCGGAAAATTCGGTCAGCCTCCGCTCCTCCGCGTCACGCATTTTAAAAGTTGCGATAAAAGCGATCACCGCCGCGACCGCGTGTATAATAATCCCGATAACGAGGATTAAACCGCCTTTTAATAAATTATCATTTGAATATGGTACTCCCAGTATCGCGCCGATGATCATGAATGGCTGCCCAACGCGGATTATCAGATCGCTCATCATTTTTGATGACTTATCGTCTATGAACCGCAGTTTCCGCGCGGTATAACCGGCGAGCATAAGTAAAAACATAGTCGCGACTACACCCGCGACCGCGCGAATATCAACCGTCATATTACAGCTATCCTTTTAATGTCAATGTATTTTTTACTTTATGAAATTATCCAGCTCCGCTTTAATAGACTGCATATCACGGAGCATGTCCTCGCGTTTGCGCGGGTCGCGCAGCAGCAGCGAGGGGTGATATACGGCGCAAATGCGAAAAGAGCCGCGCTCGAACCATACGCCGTGCTCGGCTGTAATTTTAAAATCGGGTTTAATCAGCCGCATCGCGGATATACGGCCCAGACAGACGATCAGACGGGGTTTTATAAGCCGTACCTGCTCGCGCAGGTAATTCATGCACTCGTCCTGTTCGGCGGGCAGCGGGTCACGGTTATGCGGCGGGCGGCATTTCAGGATATTGGTTATGTAAACATCCTCGCGTTTTATATCGACGGCGGTCAGGAATTTATCAAAAAGCTGACCCGCGCGCCCCACGAACGGGATACCGCTTAAATCTTCCTGTTCGCCGGGCGCTTCGCCCACGAACATCAGGTCAGCCGTCAGACTGCCGCCGCCGAATACGGTCTTGGTTTTCGTCGCGCCGAGGGCGCAGCGCGTACAGCTTTCGCAGGCGCGCGCCAGCTCGTCCCAGCGCGCGGCGGTTTCGTTTATCATTAAGCGTTTTCTCCGATTGCAGGGATTTTTGTCACAGACATCCCGTATTTTTTATATTATTCCGGTATTTTATTTAACCGACATCAAGGGACGATGCAGGGCGCTGCGGCGTCTGACATCAGTCCCTTTATTAAAATCTATTATTATACTTAAATTCGATTATA
>DHAH01000148.1:20574-23055 GCA_002397345.1 Clostridiales bacterium UBA4959 | reverse complement strand
ATTATAAACTCGGTAAAAATCCGCGTCAAAAGCTTGAATATCTGGGTTCTGAAGCGGATTTTTTTGTTAAATATCGAATTTTAGTATTATATTCTCACAGCCTGCTCAGCGTTTCCACCGCGTCGATTTTACGAATCTCGTCGCAATGCTCGCCGACCCAAATGTGTATGGTTTCCGGATCGAGCAGCGAACCGTATTCGCGTATAACATCGTGGTCGATAACGCCGTCCAGCAGCATCAGATACCGCGTTTTACGCCTGTTCTGGTCACAATATGCGTTCGACGCGCCCAGATAACCATCTGCGGTGAGTCTGCGGCAGCATGCGGTAAGCTGTGAAATCGTTTCAAATTCAACGGCAATACTGTTTTTTTTATGTATGTTTATATCATCCGAATTAACAGTGCCGGAATGTTCGATGGTTACGCGGTTCCGGGCGGCTGTCTGTGTATTGTCGGCAGATAATTTGGTTACATACAGTTCGCAGCCGCCGCCTTTTGACGGATACACTTGAATAAATACACGTTTCGACGCGGCGTCGAAACCGGTTTTGTGTTTTGCTTCATCGAGGATGCTCCAGAGAGCACGGCGTGTTTCGGTGTTGTCGTAATCAATGTCATCGCAGGACAGCGACAAATTTTTCATGTCGGCTGCGTCTAAAGTAACTTTTAATTTGTTTTCGCTGATAAGGATATGTTCCAAAATTAATCCGCCCCTTTGCGCTATATAACATTTTTGCATTATACTATTATTATAAGCGGACAGCACGGAAAATGTAACCCCAAAGTTTATGGAAATTGAGGATTGAAATTATCAGGGTGGATATTTTGAGGTCTGTTTTTATTATTGAGCGCAGACGCCGCTCCGCCCGGCTTTGCATATAGCGGGCAGGCGCCGTTAAAACAGCCGGTTTCCCAATCCCTCGACAGAGGCGGTGTCAGGCCGGGCGTAAAGACCGCTGCCATCCGACCAGAACGTTTGCGGGGGCTGGTTTCCGATTTTACAGCCGCAGTCGACAATATCAGACACAACGGCGCTGGCGGTGGGCAGACTGCCCGCGCCCCGTCCGTAGAACATGACGTCGCCCGTCATTGTGCCGTGCAGTAATACGCCGTTATAAACGCCCTCGACAGCGTACAGCGGGTTTGTCATTTCGACCTCGAACGGAGCGACCTCCGCTTCGATCTTGCCGTCGGGGAGCCGCTTGGCGCGCGCGATCAGCTTGACCGCGCGGTTACGCTCCGCCGCCGCGGCTATATCAGCCGGGGTGACAGAACGTATGCCGGTGCATTTCACCTCCGGAAAGGGAAGCAGAGCGCCGAACGCGACCGCTGCGAGGATGCAGATTTTACGGCAGGAATCGTAGCCGTCGACGTCGGCTGTGGGGTCGGCTTCGGCATAACCCAGCTTCTGCGCTTCAGCGAGGGCATCCGCGAAGCTCGCGCCCGAGTGCGCCATTTCGGTGAGGATGAAGTTGGTCGTGCCATTTAAGATGGCTGTGATCTCGGTTATATCATCGTGCGCAAGAGATTCTGTCATGGGCCGGATAAGCGGTATGCCGCCTCCCACGCTGCCCTCGAACAGGTATCGCGCGCCGTGTGCGCGCGCAAGCTCCAGCAGTTCGGCGCCGTGCGCGGCGACAAGTTCTTTATTGGAAGAAACAACACATTTCCCGCTTTCAAGCAGCGCTTTTGTAAATTTATACGCCGCGCCGATCCCACCCATAGTTTCTGCGATAACAGAAATCGACTCGTCGTTTAAAATTTCGTTGAAATCGTGTGTAATCCGGTTGGAATACGGGCTGTCGGGGAAGTCGCGCAGATCAAGGATGCGTTTTATGTTGATGTCGTCGCCCAAACGGCGCTTTATCAGGCTGTAGCTGTCGGAAACGACGCGTACAATCCCGCTCCCGACCGTGCCGAAGCCCATTATGGCGATATTAAGCATATTATTATATGT
Source organism: Clostridiales bacterium UBA4959 (assembly GCA_002397345.1). Taxonomy (GTDB): domain Bacteria; phylum Bacillota; class Clostridia; order Oscillospirales; family CAG-272; genus DTU078. Next base: position 21,098 of record DHAH01000148.1, on the reverse strand, counting down.
CATGCACTGACGCACAGCAAATTGTCACCATAAAACTATATGGCATTCGCGGCGTCAGTAATCCTTTCTTTTGAATTTTTCGCGCTAATCTTTTTTACCGCCAATTTCTATGTTTATCTTGTCCGCCACATATAATCCGTTCGCCGCCGCCTGTGAGAGCGAGCGCGTGAAGCCCGCGCCGTCGCCGATGGCATAGATTTTATCGCAGCCGTCAAGCTCGAAGTCGTTGCAGCGCGGACGCGCGGAATAATATTTGCACTCGATGCCGTAGAGCAGGGTGTCATAGTTGGATGTGCCGGGCGCGATGTTGTCGAGCGCGTCGAGCGTTTCGATGATGTTGTCCATCTGGCGTTTCGGCATACACAGCGACAAGTCGCCGGGTACGGCGCGCAGCGTGGGAACCGTGGTCGACGAGGCGAGCCGCCGTTCGTCGGTGCGCCGTCCCAGTTTGAGATCGCCCAGACGCTGTATAAGCACGCTGCCGCCGCTGATGAGGTTGGACAGGCTCGCGACATGGCGGGCGG
>DHAH01000148.1:19087-20477 GCA_002397345.1 Clostridiales bacterium UBA4959 | reverse complement strand
AATATTGAACGGCTCGGTAAATTTTATCGTAGTAAGCAGCGCGAAGTTTGAATTATTGGTTTTTCTGGCGGGGTCGTGATAGGCGTGACCGTTGACCGTCTGTACTCCGTCGGTGTTTTCGGTTACGACGCTGCCCCGTTCGTTGAAGCAGAACATGCGCGTCGTGTCGCCATATGCTTTGGAACGGTATTTTATCTTCGGCTCGTAGATTTTACTGGAGAATTCTTCCCAAACAATAGCGGGCAGCTCCACACGTACGCCGACATCGACTTGATTGTTTTCTACTTCGATTTTATTTGAAGCGCACCAGCGGGAAAAGAACCGGCTGCCCGCGCGCCCGAGCGCCAATATTATACGGTCGGCGGTCAGATCCAGCCGTCCGTCGCGTGTTGTGCATTTCAGGCGGTGAGCGTTTTTGTCTATATCCGTGACCTCTGTATTGGTGTAGATCGTAATCTTTTCGCTCAGATACGCGATCATTTTCAGCATCATCTCACGGTTGCCGTCGGTGCCGAAATGTTTAAGCTGCGCTTGCGCCATGTGCAGATCGTATTTAAGCGCCAGCCGCTTCAGCTCATTGTCGGGCATGAAGCGCTCGGTGGACGCGCCGAAGGACACGAGGATTGAATCAGCCTGCTCGATATAGCCGATGACGGTATCGTCGGGCATAAGATCGGTCAGCCAGCCGCCGTATTCGGTGGAAATGACATATTTTCCGTCGGAGAACGCGCCCGCGCCCGCCATGCCTTCCATAATAGCGCAGTTTTTACAATTGATGCATGACGGCACTTTGTGTTCAAGTATGGGACATTTACGCTTGTCAAGGCTTGCGCCGCGTTCCACAAGCACGATTTTCAATTCCGGGTGCTTTTCGACCAGCCTGTATGCGCACATCAGCCCGCTGATGCCGCCGCCCGCGATCGCTATGTCGTAATGTTCGTTTTTAATTATCATAATAAAAAATTACCTGTTTTTATGGGACGATATTTTATGTTTAGCCGCCGTGTCCGGCGCCTGACGCTGGTGCGGGCGGTTTAAAGCGCTTAGCGCGCTTTGCGTATTTCCGCAGCACGGAGGTCGCTTTTTTTATCTCGCCGCCGCTCATGAATCGGCTGCGGTTGATGTCGCGCAGCGCCGGGAGCAGGCTGTCCGCGGTGTAAAGGTATTCGTGCCGGTTTTTAAACTTTACATTATTGTCGGTGAATACGACGATGTTGAGCAGCGGTACGTTATAGACACGCTCGGCTTTGAAAACGCGCTCGACGGCGCGCAGGTGATGCGCGTTCTGCTCGAACGGATTTTGGAAAGAAAGGAGTTTTTCTCCGTAAACCTGACACCATTCGCCTTTAATCGGGTTTTCAATAAAGCCTTTGTGCCCCTTAACCTCTAT
>DHAH01000148.1:9776-18956 GCA_002397345.1 Clostridiales bacterium UBA4959 | reverse complement strand
CCCTTAACCTCTATGACGCAGACCCCGCCGCGTCCGATGGCGATTATATCTATCTCGGTACGCGGCCCCCCCTGCTTTCCGGGTTCGAGTGGCAGCGTGACGCCGCGTAATAATCTGTTGGCGGGAAATTGTGTTTTAAGCAGGTTATAAACGAATTTTTCGCTCGCCCGCCCGTATTTTAATATGCTGTCGGCCGCGTTTTTTGCGGAAATGCGCTTGTATACAGCGATGATGACCGCGGATACCGCGACTATTCCGAGCGCGATGAGTGTGATTTTTAAAAATATATCCATTTATTTAGTTATAATATTATAGGGGGCGGTCTGTAACGACCGCCCGTTATAAAAACACATGCATTTGACGGCGCGCCGGGGGGCACCGCAGCGTCGGGGCGTCCGGTGTATGCGTTTTATTGTTCATTAACACCCTGCTCGACGAGGTAGTTCACGACGTCTCCTACGGTGATGAATTTGTGTATATCATCGTCTTTTATCTCAATGCCGAATTTCTCTTCGCACATAAGTATCAAGTCGGCAAGCTCCAGCGAGTTGATGCCCAGATCGTTTATCAGCTCGGCGTTCGGAGTCACATCCTCCGCTTTTACCTGCATCTCTTCAACCAATATCTTTTTAACTGCTTCGAACATAAAAGTAATATCTCCTGAAAATTATATATATTTATTATGTTAAATGACATTGTCATTTAATCAAGAAACGCTTGATTTTGCGCGAGGAGGTTTTTTCAAATTCGGTTTCGCGCAGGTCGACCGCGCGTATTTGTTTGTAAACGGGAAGCGTGCGGTTGAACTCCGTTATAATTTCACGAAGCGCCGCCAGCTTTTCGCCGGATGTTTTATCTCCGAAATATTCGGGGTCGGGATAAATTACCGCGGTGGTCACTACTTCGCCCGATTCGTTTTTACGACCCAGCACCACCGACTCGCCCACGCCCGGGATATGCGACAGCTTTTCTTCCAATTCTTCGGGGAAGATGTTTTTGCCGTTTGAGAGGATGATGACATTTTTCTTGCGTCCGGTGATGTAAATATAACCGTCCTTGTCCATATAACCGATGTCGCCGGTGCGGAACCAGCCGTCGTCGGTGAATGCCTGACGCGTCGCTTCTTCGTTTTTGTAATAACCGAGCATGACGTTTTCACCCTTGACCAGTATCTCGCCGCAGGGGCCGGCTGCCCGGTGATTTCTGTCCGCTTTGTCGTTTACATAAGTTACGGTGTCGCCGCCCTCTGTGTCAATCTTCACCTTACAGCCGTACACCGGCTGTCCTACCGAGTGGTAACGCACCTTTCCGGGTGAATTTACGGCGACAAGCGGCGCGCATTCGGTGATGCCATAACCCTCGAGCAGGAAAACGCCGAACGAATAAAAGTCTTTCACCAGTTTGGGCGCGAGCGGCGCTCCGCCGCAGACTATGCTGCGCAGATTGCCGCCGAACGCCTGCGTGATCTGCCCGAAAAATTTTTCGCGCATATCCATACCGAGCGAAAGCAGGAGATCCGACAGCTTCATCGCAAGTTCGACCTTGCGCCGCATACCCTTTTTATTGATTTCGCCCCATATGCGTTTATATATCGTTTCAACGTACAAAGGTACGAGCATCAGCGCGTTGGGCTTGAAATAGGCAAACGATTTCATCGTGTTCTTCAGCCCGTCGTTTATGTATATCGACGCGCCGAGGTTCTGGATCGCAAAATGCCCGCAGGTGACCTCGTATGAGTGGTGCATGGGCAGCACTGACACAAAAGTGTTGCGGTCGTCATATTGCATCGACAGGCAGGACGCGTTTGTCGCCGCGGTCAGATTGCGCTGCGAAAGCATCACGCCTTTGCTGGTGCCGGTGGTGCCGGAAGTAAAGAGTATGGCGCACATCGGCTCAAGGTCGATTTTATGCGAGGTAAACCGCGTGTCACCCGACTCGAGCAGCTTCTTGCCGCGCTCGAGCAGCTCTTCCATCGGATAAATATTGCCGGCGCGATCCGAATCGCCGCCGGTGATCGGGATAAAAACTTTTACGCCGGGCAGCTTTTCGTGCAGCCCGTCGATGCGGCGTGAGAATGACTCGGTATATACAAGCGCCGTAGCCTCGGAGACACGCACAAATCCGGCGATATCGTCGTCGCCCAGATCGCGGTCGAGAGGGATGATAACGCCGCCGCCGTTGACGGTCGCGAAATACGCGGTCATATAGTGCGGGTGCGTTTCGCCGATAATGGCAACGCGCCCGCCCATAATCCCCAGTTCGGCGAAAGCGGTTCCCAGCCGGTTCATATGCTCGAGGTTATCGCGAAAAGAAAAGCGGCGCAGTTCGCCGTTTTCGCGGTACTCATACAGGGTTTTATCACCGAAACACTCGGCGCCGGTCACGACCAAGTCGCGCAGGTCTTTTATAATTTTTGGTTTACGATTGGCGATAAGCTGTCTTTTCAATTTTATACGCTCCGTACTATGATGATAACAGCCACCCGGCAGACAAAAGTCTGATATGATATTTTTCTTCGCAAAACAGACTTAACGGATATAATTATATTATTGCCCGAGCGGTTTGTCAAGGAATTTTTGTGAATATTATATTAATCGGTTGGGTAAACGGGCAAAATGGCGGCTTTAAGAGAGTTCGCGGCAATGCAATTTATATATTTACAAATAAACTTCCATGTGATATAATCATTTTACCATAAATTATACAGGGGGCAAAAAATATGAAAACTTGCGTAAATTCATACAGCTTCGGCAAATACAACAACACTCTGGGCGCGGAGGGCGTTGCCGTAAAAGCGGCGGAGCTGGGTTTCTCCGCGATAGAATATACCGAAGGCGGCTGGACAGACGACTTCTCGGTCGATACGGCGAAGCGTGTGCGTGAGAAGGCCGAATCGCTGGGTCTGGCAATCCCCGCGTTCTGCGTCGGAGCCGATTTTATAAACGGCAGTATGGAAGAAACGTTAAAACACCTCCGCCGCTGCGCCGATTTTGCCGCCGCTCTCGGCGCCGCCGCAATGCGTCACGATGTGGCGCAGCAGCCGCGAAGCCGGAAATACCGCATCGGATATAACGACATGCTCCCCACGCTGGTTGAGGGCTGTACCGAGGCGACCAAATACGCCGAACAGTTGGGGTTGCGCACCATGACGGAGAATCACGGCTATTTTTCACAGGACGCGCGGCGCGTGGAGTCGCTTATCAACGCCGTCAGCCACCCGAACTTCGGAGCGCTGGTGGATGTGGGCAATTTTATGTGCGCCGACGAAGATCCGGTCGTGTCGGTGGGCATTATGGCGCCGTATGCGTTCCATGTACACGCCAAGGATTTTCACTTTAAACCGGGTATGCTCGATTATCCCGGCGGCGGCTGGTTCTACACCCGGTCGGGCAACTATCTGCGGGGAGCGGTTATCGGTCACGGCGACGCAAAGGTCAGACAGAGCGTCGGCGTATTACGGCGCGCGGGCTATGATGGTTATGTTTCAATCGAGTTCGAGGGCATCGAGGACAATTTAACCGGGATAACCCTCGGGCTTGAAAATCTTAACAAATATATTGTTTGAACATGGGAGTTCGGGTTAACAATAATCACGTCCCCCATGGTGAAAAAAACAAGCGCAAGCATATTCCGGCGCTGCGGCTGATTATCATAATCGCAGCCGCGGCGCTGGCGCTGGGCGCGCTGATATTAGCAAACAGCATCGATTTCGACAAATTATTTGCAAAGCTGTTCACGCCAAAACCGTTAGCGGGTGACAGCACGCCGCAAAACATCGAATTCGCGCCTATCGACTACGACGAGAATATATTCGAAAACGAAGCCTATATGGCTCAAAACCGTTTAATACGCTATACGGACGGCCCGCTTTCGACAATAATCGCCGACGGTAATTATGCGTTATACGGCGACGCGGTCGTGCTGCTGCACAACTATTTAGAAGCGGTAATCGCGGGCGACGCGAAAGCGCTGCCCGAATTATTCACCGATGATTATAAAAAGAATAATAAACTGCCGGCAAAATTCACGATGCAGAAGATTTATGACATCGAGATTGAATTTTATTCTCAGAATATAATAAACAAAGGCAAGATCAACGAGGTCACGGCCTGCGAATATATTATACGCTACAATATAATGGAAAATAACGGCACCTTCCGCAGCGACGTCGGCAGCGGCGCCGCGGTGCCCGAGATTTTCGAAGTGCTCATTGATTACAGCCGGGATTTGACCCAAATAAACAGCATTACTAAAATAAAACGCGCAGCAAGCTGAATATATTGTGTTTTTAAGGGGGTTTAAATCACAGTCAATGACTATCCTCACACCGTTTTTTTGGCTCGCCGCGCTGGTATTTGCGATCATTCTGACGCTGTGCGGCAGCAGGGGCGCGCTTTATATCGTTTATCCGGCGGCGGCGGGGCTGCTCGCGGCGGCGGCGCCCCTGCCCGCGCGGATTCAATTTGCGGTATTTACGGTTGTATTAGCGATAACTGCGATTATTAAAGGGTTAAAAACCCTATTCACTAAAAATTCATAAACAAAATTGCGCCCGCATATTGCAAAATTCGGGAGGATATGATATACTATAAAACGTTCCCACGTGTTGCGGGACGTAAATGATTTTTTAATGATGGCCTGTTGGTCAAGCGGTTAAGACGCCGCCCTCTCACGGCGGAATCAGGAGTTCGATTCTCCTACGGGTCACCAATATTTTTAAAAAACGGTGTACAATTTTGTACGCCGTGTTTTAATTATAGGATTGTTTGTTATATTATAAGATTATTAAACGGGGTGCGATTATATGTTACACGGAAACGCTGTTATCGGACAGTCGGGCGGACCGACCGCCGCTATCAACGCCTCGCTTGCGGGTGTGATCCGCGGCGCGCTCGCTGCGGAGTGTATTGACAAGATATGGGGCGCTTTCAACGGCGTCGAGGGTATGCTCTCGGGCAGAATGTGCGATTTGCGTGCGATTTTATCGTGTGAGGACGAATTAGAGCTGCTCTCTCACACACCCGCGGCGGCGCTCGGTTCGTGCCGGCGCAAACTGTCCGCCTCGGGCGAGGGCGAGGACTACGAGCGGCTGTTTAAAATGTTCGCCGAAAACAATATACGCTATTTTTTCTACATCGGCGGAAACGACTCGATGGATACTGTCGCGAAGGTAACATCTTATGCTGAAAAGATCGGTTATAAGCTGCGCGTGATGGGCGTGCCCAAGACGATCGACAACGACGTCTGCGGCACCGACCACACGCCGGGCTATGGTTCAGCCGCCAAATATATCGCCGCGTCGGTGCAGGAGATATTGCGCGACTGCGCCGTATACACGGTGAAGGCGGTGACTATCGTCGAGATTATGGGACGCGACGCAGGCTGGCTGACCGCCGCCGCGGGCTTACCCCGTCTGCGCTACGGCATCGCGCCCGACTATATTTACCTCCCAGAGCGGACGTTTGATCTTGACAGCTTCACAACCGATGTTATGGCGGCGCTGGAACGCCGTCCGAACATCGTTATCGCGGCATCGGAGGGACTGCGGCTCGCCGACGGCACATATGTGGGCGAGTGCGCGCAGAGCGGTGCGTGCGACGCGTTCGGGCACCGATACCTTGCCGGTACGGCAAAGGTATTGGAGCAGGCGGTGAAAGAGAAGATCGGTTGTAAAACGCGTTCGGTCGAGCTGAATATCCTCCAGCGCTGCGCAAGCCACATCGCGTCGGAGACAGACCTGCGAGAGGCGTCAATGATCGGACGCGCTGCGGTCGAGTTCGCCATTTCGGGCGAAACCGGCAAGATGATGGGTTTCGAGCGCGTATCGGACGAACCGTACAGGGTCGCGGCGCGCTGCGGCGATATCAAAAAAATCGCCAATTTGATACGCAAAATGCCTGATGAATTCATAAATGCCGACGGTAACAATGTCACCGATGAATGTCTGCGCTATATCGAGCCGCTTGTTATGGGCGAGCCGAAACTGGCGTATGAGGGCGGGCTGCCCAAACATTTTATAATCCCGAGATAACGCGATAAAAGATATGGGACGCCGGTATCGGCGTCCCGTCTGCGTGTCCGGATACTCTGTCCGCGAGATTTATACGCTAAAAAATACCCCTAAAGAAATATTTTCGCATACGCGGAACAAACAGGATATTTACGCGTCATATAAAACAAGATACATCGGAGTGCCATATTGCACCATTTTAATAGCTATGTGTAAATTAATAAATTTAAATATTAATTTAATTTTAACTATTGTGTTTTAATGACACCTATGGTAAAATAAATAGCGTAATAGGCATAATAATGTTCACTATACCACAAATATAACGGAGGAAAATTATGAAATTTAAGAAAGTATTGTCCGCGCTGCTCGTCTGCGTGATGGTCACAGCCATGCTGCCGCTCGGCGTGATAAACGCGAGCGCTGACGATGCCCCTGTGATAACGCTGTACTCCGCATACCCTAACCCCAGTAATCCGTATTACCTTACGGTAAGTCTTTTTGCAAATAAGCCGTGTACATTTATTTATGCTATTAACAATATTCCTTGCGGTTCTCAATTTATTAACAGCAGCGGAACGACAACCATACAGGTTCCTTTAAATTATCTATATAACGCTGGCACCGGTATAACCGGCGCGGAGCTTAGCGGCTATATAGAGTACAACGGAAATACTTATTACAATGTTAACAGAATACAAATCGGCGCTTCTTCTTCCTACGGAACGACGAACCTGACAAATGTCAGCGTCACCGCAAACTCGTCCGGAGGTACGTTTTACTATACTGCCGATAGGCCGTGTTATATCTTCTATGCCGTTTCAACATCCTCTAACGCGCCGGACAGAAGTTCGGGGGCATATAACTCCCAGACGATAATCAACGCCGGAAATGGCAGTTTTGCAATATATGACTCTTCACTTTATATATTCGGCGCACGCATATATTACTACACAACCGATGGATATAACAATTCCCAGACTGCGTATGTAACCGTAAACGGCGGTACGGGTTCATACGGCGCTCCGGTGATATCGGGTGAATCGCTCACCATGAGCTATAACGGTTATGCAACCTTCTCGTTCAACACTACAAAGGGCGGTACAATTTACCTCGCAACCTCATCAAGCAATTACGAGAGCAAAAACTCGCTGCTTTTTACAGGTCAGACCGTGCAAACGGGAAGTAACACCCTGCAGCTTGCCAGCAATTTGTTCCAAATAGATACATATCTATACTACTATATAAAAGACACTGACGGCAGGGAAAGCGAACTTTCTAAAATCCGACCCAATACGTCAAATACCAATGCACCGGCGTTAACAAGCGTATCGCTGTCCTCGAACTATAACAATCCGATGTCTGCAACCTTCGCTTTTAATTCCGATAAAACGGGCTATATATATTACGCCGTTTCAAATAAAACCGGCGAAACAACAAGCTCGCTGTACTACTCTCCCGCACAGATCACCCCCGGCAGCAACTCGTTTGCGATAAACGACAATCTACTGCAATATTCCGGTGCGCGTGTGTATTATTATACATCCGACGCAAATTTCGAGAACAGATCGCAGCTTTCCTACGTTATACTGAACGGCGGCACATCCGGGACTATAACGCCGACGCTGACAAATGTCTTATTATCCACATACGGCAACAGTGTGCTGTCGTTTACCTCTGATAAAGCGGGAATACTCTACTACGCATTGTCCACGCAGACCAACGCAAATAAAGATTCGTTATCGTTCAACTCTTATGCATTCGCGGCGGGTCAGAACTCAATTTACGTTAACAGCTCCCTGTTATCAACACCCGGCGTGCGTCTGTATTATTATACGGTAGATCAGCAATACGGTACTTCATCGCCGCTGGCGCAGGCACTGCCTAACGTTCCTACCGGCGGTAACAACACTGTTATCGCGGATGTGAAAATCAATGATATCGTCGCACCCGCAACCGGAAAAACGCCCTCGACCGCATACACAATCGGCGGTGGCGACAACCGCTACACAGTGTCGGGCATAAACTGGTATCTTAGCAGCTCGAACGATTTAAACCAGAATTCCAGACTTTCCTCGTCGGACAAATTCATCGCCGGGCTGCAATATTACGTAGCTCTCACGCTGACAGCCAAACAGGGATATTCGTTCCCTACGGATTACAACACGTTTAACACGCTGAAAATAAACGACCAGCAAGCGAGATTGCTTTCGAATTCCGCTTCAACGGTCACGATCGGACTGCTGTTTGACAAACTCGCCGCTCCCGTTAATACAAACATCAATAGCGTCATTGTCAACGGTATCGACGAACCTGTTGCGGGCAGAAAGCCCGGTAAAACCGGCACGACAGGGAATAACACGTATAAAATCGACCGCATTGAATGGAATCCCGCCACTGACACATTCGCTAAAGGAAAAACCTATACCGTAAACGTGACTCTTATTCCGGCTGAGGGGTACAAGTTTAATACCACTTCATGGAAGATCGGTTCGCGCGACGCCTCGCTGATTTATGAAGCTAAAGACGGCTCGATGCTTGTCATTTCCAGCACCTATACTCTCGAGCCGGACTGGATAAACCCCTTCACCGACGTTGACGAGAACAGCCGCTATTACGTTTATATCAAATACTGTTCAATTAATAAACTTTTTAACGGTATAACCGCAACCACTTTTGGTCCGACCACCACGATGAACCGCGCGATGTTCGTAACTGTGCTCGGCCGCCTCGCGGGTATTGATGTAAATTTGTATAAAAACAAACCGCGCCGGTTCAGCGACGTGGATCCCAAAGATACCAACGCTTCATGGTACGCTCCGTATGTCGAATGGGCGGTGCAAAACCAAATCACAACCGGCTATGACAACGGCAAATTCGGCGTCAACGACCCGGTGACCCGTGAACAGATGTGCACGTTCCTGCTCCGTTACGCCAAATACGCGGGTATTAAACTCGGTTACACTAAAAAGGACATCAAATTCCCCGATAAAAATAAAATAAGCTCCTATGCGGTTGAAGCTGTCTCGATCTACGAGCAGGCGGGTGTTGCGGTTTCAAAACCTAACACCACAGAATTCAACCCGACCACAAACGCTCTGCGCCAGGAGATCTCCGAACTTCTGATCTTGTTCATGGTAAAATACATGAACGGCTGACGGGGGAACGGT
>DHAH01000148.1:5743-9594 GCA_002397345.1 Clostridiales bacterium UBA4959 | reverse complement strand
TACGCGTGGGGGGGGAAGCTCCCCCCACACCCCGCAGATATAGGTATAAATATTACATAATACAGAGCCGCTGATATTGGGTTATTACCCGTACCGGCGGCTCTATGTTATTAAAATTTGCACAATATAATGTAGTTTAACTATAACCCATATTTGCAGGGGGTCTGGGGGACCATCTTATGGTCCCCCAGCGTATCCTCGTATCCCCGTTCCCCCCGTTATTATCGGGCGGCAACGTATGTTTCGGTGTATTTGCGGATATTACCAGCGCCTGCGTGCAGTGTAACTGTACCATCCTCAATTACCGCGAGCGTCGGCGCTTGCATGATACCCAGCGACGCCGCTTTATCCGCGTTTTCGCCGGCGTCGACGGTCAGATAAGTCACGCCCGCGCGGTCAAGGAAGTGCTTTGCCTGATGACAGTTGGGGCAGGTCGCGGTGGTGAACAAATATATGCCGTCGGAAAGCGGAGCGCTCTTGAGCGCCGTGTTCTCATTCTCATTTATACACTGAGCGCTTTTAACAGCGTTCGCTGCGTTGACAAGCCGGGATGTTTCGATTACATACAGCTTGCGTTCTTTATATTCTTCGCTCTTGCCGTCGTTCCAGTTCTGCACCGGACGGTAATAGCCGGTGATGCGGCTGTATACCTCGGTTTTTTCGCCGCAGGTCGGGCAGGAGAAGTGCTCGCCCGTGATATAACCGTGCTCCTTGCAGATTGAATAAGTGGGCGACAGGGTATAATACGGCAGCTTATAATGCTCTGAGATTTTCCGCACCAGCTCAGCCGCCGCTTTCCATGAGGGAAGCTTTTCTCCCAAAAACGCGTGGAACACTGTGCCGGAGGTGTAAAGCGTTTGCAGTTCATCCTGTATATCCAGCGCTTCGAATATATCCTCGGTAAAACCGACAGGCAGATGAGAGGAGTTTGTATAATAAGGAGTCTTGCCTTTCTCAGAGGCTGTGATAATATCAGGGAAGCGTTCTATGTCATGCTTGGCGAGGCGGTAGGAAGCGGATTCCGCGGGCGACGCTTCAAGGTTGTATAGGTCGCCGTATTGCTCCTGATAGATAACCAGACGCTCGCGCATGTGGTTCAGCACGTCTTTTGTAAACTGCTGCGAAACGGGGTCGGACATATCGCGGCGTATCCATTTCGCGTTGAGACAGGCTTCGTTCATACCGACCAGCCCGATTGTGGCGAAGTGATTCTCAAATGAGCCGAGATAACGCTTGGTGTAGGGGTATAAACCTTCGTTTAACAGTTTTGTGATAACGTCGCGCTTTATTTTCAGAGAACGCGCGGCGATGTCCATCAAATGGTCGAGCCGGTGATAAAAATCCGCTTCGTTTTTGGCGAGATAGCCGATGCGCGGCATGTTTATCGTAACCACGCCTACCGAACCTGTGCTCTCGCCGCTGCCGAAGAAGCCGCCCGACTTTTTGCGCAGCTCGCGCAGGTCAAGGCGCAGGCGGCAGCACATGCTGCGGATGTCGCTGGGCTCCATGTCGCTGTTGACATAGTTTGAAAAATACGGTGTGCCGTATTTGGCGGTCATCTCGAACAGCAGACGGTTGTTCTCGGTCTCCGACCAGTCGAAATCCTTGGTTATAGAATAAGTGGGGATCGGATATTGGAATCCGCGCCCGTTTGCGTCTCCCTCGAGCATCGTTTCGATGAACGCGCGGTTGATGAGATCCATTTCATGCTTGCAGTCCTTGTATTTGAAGGACATCTCCTTACCGCCTACGATCGCGGGCAGCTCGGCGAGGTCGTCTGGCACAGTCCAGTCGAGCGTTATGTTAGAGAAAGGGGCCTGCGTACCCCAGCGGCTGGGCGTATTCACGCCGTAGACGAACGACTGGATGCAGTTCTTAATCTCCCAATAAGAGAGGTTGTCTGCTTTTGCAAAAGGAGCGAGGTATGTGTCGAACGATGAGAACGCCTGCGCGCCCGCCCATTCGTTCTGCATGATCCCGAGGAAGTTGACCATCTGATTGCACAGCGAAACCAGATGGCGCGCGGGCGCGGACGTAATTTTGCCCGGTACGCCGCCCAGACCTTCCTGTATGAGCTGACGCAGCGACCAGCCGGCGCAGTATCCCGTCAGCATGCTCAGGTCGTGGATATGGAAATCGGCGTTATTTTGCGCGTCGGCAATCTCCTGGTCATAAATTTCCGAAAGCCAATAGTTGGCGGTGACCGAGCTGGAGTTGCTTAAAATCAATCCGCCCACCGAATAGGTGACGGTTGAGTTTTCTTTGACGCGCCAGTCGTTTTTGTAAAGATAATCGTTGATAAGCGCCTTGTAGGCAAGACTTGCCGAACTTATTTTGCGGACGTTTTCGCGCTGCTTGCGGTAGAGAATATAACGTTTTGCCACTTCGTTATAGCCCGCTTTGCTCAACACCGATTCCACGCTGTCCTGTATAGCCTCAACCCCGACGAGTCCGTCCTTGATCTTCGGCGAATAATCAGCCGTCACCTTCAGCGCTAGCAGTTCGATGATGTCGCTGTTGTACTGCGTGCCCTGCGCGTCAAACGCCTTTGAAATGGCGGCGGCGATTTTTGATATATTAAAATCAACTATTTTTCCGTCGCGTTTTACTACCTGATACATGATGATACTCCTGGTTTATTTATGTTTTATTTTATTTATATAACGTTAGTCAATACCGCGCAGCGCGGCGAATTTTACCCGCGGTGCGACTGACGCGAGGAATTGTTCCAGCTCAAGCCGCCCGAACGGCGCAAAATTCGCTGCGGCGCCATCCGCTGCGGCGCCATCCGCTGCGGCGCCATCCGCTGCGGCGCCATCCGCTGCTGCGCCCAAAATATCGCCCGAGTCGGCATAGTTTTGTAGAAAATATCGCTTCGCGCCCGCTATCCAGTCGCCTATGGCAGTAAAATCTTCGGGGGTGTGCAATCCCTTGACTGCGGTGGTGCGAAATTCGTAATCGACCGCGCCGCCGATCAATAATTTAATGCTTTCATTAACAGGCGAAATGTCTATATCATGCAGCCCGACCGCGCGGGCGTAACCGGCAGGTGAGCTTTTTACATCCATCGCGACATAATCAATCAGTTGTTGTCCGATCAATTCTTGTAATTTGTCCGGATATGCACCGTTGGTGTCGAGCTTTACCGCGTAACCCAATGCTTTTATCTCCGCAAGCAGCCCGCCGATCTCGCCGTGCATGAGCGGCTCGCCGCCTGTGACGCATACGCCGTCAAGCAGTCCGCGCCGCTTGAGCAGGAAGGCGCGAAGCGCGCCGATATCCATCGGTTCGCAGCGATTTTGCACCAGCGACGCGTTGTGGCAGAAGGGGCAGCGAAAATTACAGCCGCCTGTGAACAGTGTACAGGCGGTTTTATCCGGGTAGTCGAGCAGTGTCAGTTTGCGTATTCCATAAATATTCATTTTATTCCCAATGCCCTATATATTGTGTGCGATTATTATGATATCACAAAATGTTGGCATTTGCAATAGATTATGAAAATAATTCAATATTAATTAATAATTAATCCGATTAGCAAGGAGCGGCAATCCCAGCTGTTTTAACCGCGGCGCGCCCTTAAAGAATATAGAAGTATTTGACAACAAAACGTTCAGGTGCTATAATCGGTGTATCATGGCGATATGAGGTTTAAGGAAGTTTGAAAACTGAAAATAATATAAAACAAAACGCGGAGCGCGTAATACGGGAACACATGATTTTTATTGCGGTTTTGTGCGGCGAAGGGGCGCGGTCATAATGAATACAAGAGAACGTTTTCATAAAACGCTTAATTTTGAGATGCCCGACCGGCTGCCCATGCTCGAATGGGCGACATGGTGGAACATGACGGT
>DHAH01000148.1:925-5619 GCA_002397345.1 Clostridiales bacterium UBA4959 | reverse complement strand
TTGACAATTGGAAACGTGAGGGACTGGTTATCCCGCCGGTCGAGGGGCTGAGCGAATGGCAGGCGCTGCAGCTTTATTGGGGGCTGGATTTGAACCTCCAGTCGTGGATAGGGTTCCGCACAGGCGCGACGCCGCATCCCTCGCATCACGGCGCGGCGATAGTGCGCGATGAGAGTGATTACGAACGTATATTGCCGACATTATATCCGCCGGCGGGCAAGGCGGTAAATGTCGGGCAGCTTATGACATATGCCGACTGGCAGCGGCGGGGTGAAGCCGTGGTTTGGCTCACGCTCGAGGGCGCGTTCTGGGGTCCGCGCACGTTATTGGGTATCGAGGGGCATCTTTACGACTTTTATGACCAGCCGGAGCTGATGCATCGCATAAACCGCGATATCTTCGCGTATAATCTGCGCGTGCTTGACGAGGTATGTAAATATGTAACGCCGGATTTTATGACTATCGCCGAAGATATGAGCTATAACGGCGGCCCAATGATCAGCCGATCGCTGTTTGAAGAATTCATGCAGCCGTATTATGAAATGCTGATACCCGAGCTGAAACGCCGGGGCATCCGCGTGCTTGTTGACTCTGACGGCGATATCACCGAAATGGTGCCTTGGTTCATCAACGCCGGTGTAGAGGGCATTTTGCCGCTCGAGCGTCAGGCGGGCGTAGACGTGGGCGCGCTGCGCGAGCGTTATCCCGGGTTTTTATTCATAGGTCACTATGACAAAATGGCGATGCCGCTAGGCAGAGAAGCGATGAGAGCGGAGTTCGAGCGCTTGCTCCCCGCTATGAAGAGCGGCGGATTCATCTCCTCTGTGGACCATCAGACGCCTCCGTCGGTGACAATGGCGCTGTACGCGGAATACATAGAATTATACCGCGAATACGCCGCGCGTGCTGTGCAGCCCTCCGTTTAATATATAAATTAGTGGGGACAACCCGTGCCCCGCTCTCTTCTTTTGGTATATACATTATAATTCTTCCCACCTTGTTTTTCAAGCCGAATTTTTGAATTTATCCGCTTTTTAACTTGGGTTTGCTATGAATTTTGTCGCGAACCATTTTGGTTTCAATATATCCGGCGTATGTAATACTAAAATTCGATAACTAAAGAAAAAATCCGCGTCAAAACTCAAATATTTGAGCTTTTGACGCGATTATTACCGAGTTTATAATCGAATTTAAGTGTAAATCTTTATAAAAAAATAATACGGCGGCCATTAATGGGGACACTACACTTATACCTTTTCTGCTATTATAAATTGCGGAAAGGCGGGTGGCGGACAATGATGGTTTTACTGCTTATTATGACTGTTGGCATGATCTTATTTGGCTATCTTTTTATGTGGCGTATAGATAATTTTTTAGGAAGAGGAGGTATAATCGATAGTCCACAAGGACGTACCAATCGGGGTGTATTGCTATACGGAGCGCCGGAGGTTTCAAGGAAAATTACAGAGGCGGGTATAAAGTGTAAAACGCTTACAGACCTTGCTTTTCCGGAGGACGAATATTATTCGGCGCTGTTTGCCCTGTCGTGGGATGACGACAAAAATCTTACGATATGCCACGCCGCAAAACACGCCGATCCCGGTATTTTGGTTATTGCCCGATGTAATTTGCCGGAATTGAGCGGCGTTTATGAAGCCGCGGGTGTAAATAAATTACTTAACGCGGGTGAACCGATTGAGGAGCTATTAACGAAGTTGTGGGGTATTTAGTATGAATGGAAAACGATTGAGCGCAATGCAGATCTTTGCACTTGGATTTGCTTTGCTTATTTTAATAGGAGGAGTGTTGTTAAGCCTGCCCATATCCAACCGTGACAATGTTGGAATCCCGCTTTTGAACGGGATATTTACCGCGGCGTCCTCCACCTGCGTCACAGGACTTGTTCTTTATGACACATGGACGCAATTCTCATATTTTGGACAAGCGGTTATTTTACTGCTGATCCAAATTGGCGGACTTGGTTTTATGGCTGTCATTGTTCTGTTTTCGCTGGTGATCGGCAAACGCATTGGACTGCGCGAACGCACACTGATCGCGGAGTCTGTCAGTGCCGCGCAGGTGGGCGGCGTTGTCCGGCTTGTGCGAAGGGCTTTAATTGGGACAGCGATTTTTGAAGGTACGGGAGTTCTCCTATTAGCATCGCGGTTTATTCCGCAGTTCGGGATAGGCAAGGGAATATGGTTCTCCATTTTCCACTCTGTATCCGCTTTCTGCAACGCAGGCTTTGATCTGATGGGGATTCGTGATCCGTTTTCATCACTGACAACCCTTTATAATGACCCCGTGGTCATTTTGACCATTGGGGGGCTGATCATTGTCGGGGGCATCGGTTTTATGGTATGGAACGACCTTGTGGAAAACCGTTTCAAATATGGGAAGCTGCGGCTTCATACTCGCGTGGTGCTTCCCGCTACGCTGGCGATTCTTCTCGCCGGAACGGTTGCTTTTATCTTGCTTGAAAGCAACGGTGAAATCGGTTCCATGAACATGGGAGACAGTATTCTGTCGGCATTTTTCCAATCGGTTACGCCCAGAACCGCCGGATTCAACTCTGTGGATTTAGCCTCGCTTTCAGACGGAAGCAAATTCGTTACGATGCTGCTGATGTTTGTCGGAGCTGCTCCCGGCGGCACAGGCGGAGGTGTAAAAATAACCACACTTGTTGTAATCATGGCTGCGGTGTTTGCCCAATTGAAAGCCAGAGAGGATGTTACCCTGGGACATTCCCGCATAGACCCGGAAACGCTGCGCCGCGCCTTCTGCGGAGTGGCAATTTACCTGACCATGACGGTAGCGGGCGTTTTAACGCTCTGCGCGCAGGGTCAACCTTTTACGGATTCTGTGTTCGAGTGCCTGTCCGCCATTGGAACGGTGGGACTAACCACCGGTATTACCAGATCGCTTCCCGCGCTGTCCCGTGTGGTGATCATACTGCTTATGTATGCGGGACGCGTCGGTGGTCTGACACTTTTCACAGCGGTCGCTCAATCAAATAACGGCAGTAAAATCAGACATCCTATCGCCAGAATTATTGTTGGTTAAATCAGAAAGGAAAAAAATAAACTATGAGATCAATGCTTGTAATCGGAGCGGGACATTTCGGAAAAAATCTTGCAATAAAGCTCACAGAGCTTCATAATGAAGTTATGCTTGTTGATGTGGACGAGGAGGCTGTACAAAAACTGGAACCTTTTGTCACCCGCGTGCAAATCGGCGACTGCATGGATAAAAATGTGCTCGTTGAATTAGGCGTATGCAATTTTGATGTGTGTTTTGTGTGTATCAGCGACAATTTTCAATCCTCAATGGAGATTACATCGCTGCTCAAGGAGCTTGGCGCAACCTATGTGGTCGCGCAGTCAGACCGCGAAATTCACGCCGATTTGCTTAAAAAAATCGGCGCCGACGAAGTGATTTTCCCCGAGCGGGACATGGCGCGGCGCACAGCGGCACGCTTTTCGGCAAAGGGAGCATTTGACTATATCGAATTATCTCCCGAATACGCCATTATGGAAATAGAAGTGCCGGAAGAATGGAACGGGAAAAGCATACGCGATTTGAATATCCGCACCCGGTATCGTGTCAATATAATCGGCATACGCAATGATAAGCACATTTTGCCGCTGATTAACGCGGACCATGTGTTCCAGGCGCGGGAACACATGATTGTGGCGGGAGAACAGAAGGATATACTTAAAATGATAGGCAAAAAGCTGTAAACGTTTTTCGGGGGATGCCGCTATGTTAAAAAACGCGGAAAAAACAGCGCTCACCATTGGTTTGGCAACGGGTCTGTCGCTGCTCATCCGCCGTTTAGGCGTAAGCAACGAAAGCATCATTATGGTGTTTTTGCTCGGTGTATTGTTTACGGCGATACTAACCAGCAGCCGGAGATGGGCAATCGGAGCGGCGCTTATCAGCGCTCTCCTGTTCAACTTTCTGTTTACACGGCCTATTTATTCTTTCTTTATATATCACACAGACGATATAATGCTGCTTGTGTTCTTCCTGACGACCGGAATTGTTTCCGGCACAATTACTTCCCGTTTGCAGATGGAGATGCGGCTGGCAGGTCAAAACGAGAGAACAGCCCAAACTATGTATCGGATTACCTCCGGCTTTCTTTCTGTCAGCGGGAGGGAAAACCTCGCCAAAAAAGCCGAGATGCTCGTGCAGGAATATACGGGACTGCACTGCACGGTCCATTTAGATTCGACAAAATTCGGTAAAGACGGCAAGGGCTTTGAAATCAACGGAGGCACCGGCGCGTTGGGCAGAATGGAAATTTTAGACGGAGAGCCGGGCAGACAGCAGCTTTTGATCGTGCAGGCGGTCTGTACGCAACTGGGTATTGTGCTGGAGCGAGAAACTCTGGTGACTGACCGCGAAAAAATCCGGCTGGCTATGGAACGGGAGCAGCAACGCGGCACGCTTCTCCGTTCTATCGCGCACGATCTCAGAAGTCCGCTCACCGCCCTTTCCGGAGCTGGGAATCTGCTTGCGGATAATTATGAGGCGCTTTCCGATTCCGAACGTAAAAAGCTTGCCTCCGATATCAGCGAAGAAATCGTGTGGCTGACAGACCTTGTGGAAAACATCCTCAGCATGACGCGCATCAGCGAACAAAAGCTTGTACTGCACAAGCAGGACGAAGTGATTGACGATGTAATCGG
>DHAH01000148.1:0-704 GCA_002397345.1 Clostridiales bacterium UBA4959 | reverse complement strand
GAATCCTTTTAGAAAAGGCCGCCCGCCATACGCCGCCGGAAAGCAATATAAAACTGACTGCGGAGTCCGGCAAGTATCTGACCGTTTCGGTAGCCGATACGGGGCAAGGCGTCCCGGACGCTATCCGCGGTCGTCTGTTTGAAAGTTTTGTGACACGGGAAAAAGAGATTGCGGACGGACGCCGGGGGTTGGGGCTCGGTCTTTCCATTTGCAAAGCTATCGTGGAGGCTCACGGCGGGGAGATTTTTGTATCTGACAACAGTCCCACGGGTTCTATATTTACCTTCACACTGCCAAAAGGAGATAACTATGAATGATAAACGCACAATTCTTGTTATCGAGGACGATAAGTACATTTCGCATTTTATCGACATATCGCTTTCAAAAGAAAATTACAATGTGCTGGTCGCTGAAACGGCTGCCGAGGGGATGTTTATTTTTTCATCCTATCGGCCGGATATTGTCCTTTTGGACCTCGGTCTGCCGGATAGGGACGGCGTAGACCTGCTTTCAGAGCTGCGTACATTTTCCGACGCGCCGGTGTTGATCGTCTCGGCGCGGGGGCAGGAAAAAGAAAAAATCGCGGCGCTTGATATTGGCGCCAACGATTATATTACAAAACCTTTTGCAGGGAGCGTTCCGCCACGCGGATGCGTGCCATAAGCTCGCCCATATGAAAAGGTTTTGTAATATAATCGTTGGCG
>DHAH01000044.1:17765-21349 GCA_002397345.1 Clostridiales bacterium UBA4959 | reverse complement strand
CCTCGGGATTCAGGCGCCCATGAACAGGGCGATGTCGTCCTCGACAGTGTCGATACCGGCGATCCCGAATTTTTCCACGAGCACTTTTGCCACGTTCGGCGAGAGGAATCCAGGCAAAGTAGGCCCGAGGTGGATATTCTTCACACCCAAGTACAGCAGGGCAAGCAGCACTATCACGGCTTTCTGCTCGTACCATGAAATATTGAAAGCGATCGGCAGCTTATTCACGTCGTCAAGCCCAAATACTTCTTTAAGCTTGAGCGCTATCAGAGCCAGCGAATACGAGTCGTTGCACTGACCGGCGTCGAGCACGCGCGGAATACCGCCGATGTCGCCCAGACCCAGCTTGTTATAGCGATATTTCGCGCAGCCCGCGGTGAGGATAATGGTATCGCTCGGCAGCTTCGCAGCGAAATTTGTGTAATATTCGCGCGACTTCATGCGTCCGTCGCAACCCGCCATGACGAAAAACTTCTTAATCGCGCCCGATTTAACGGCATCGACGACTTTATCGGCAAGCGCCATAACCTGATTGTATGCGAATCCGCCCACAATACTGCCCGTCTCGATCTGCTCGGGCGAGGGCAGGCGCTTGGCAAGCTCGATTATCGCGCTAAAGTCCTTTTTGCCGTTCGCGTCAGCAGAAATATGTGTGCAGCCAGGATAACCCGCCGAACCGGTGGTGAAAATGCGCGCTTTCACTTCTTCGCTGCGGGGCGGCACAATGCAGTTGGTGGTGAACAAAATCGGTCCGTGGAAAGTCTCGAACTCCGTGACCTGCTTCCACCACGCGTTGCCATAATTGCCCGCGAAGTGGGGATACTTTTTAAACGCAGGATAATAATGCGCGGGCAGCATCTCGCTGTGTGTATATACATCGACGCCCGTACCGGCAGTCTGTTCAAGCAGTTGTTCCATATCGGCTAAGTCGTGGCCGGAAATTAATATCGCGGGGTTTCCGCGCACGCCGATATCCACCTCGGTGACCTCGGGATTGCCAAACCGCGCGGTATTGGCTTCGTGGAGCAGCGCCATAGCGTCGACACCGTATTTGCCTGTTTCAAGCGTCAGCGCGACCAGATCGTCGGCGGTCAGCGTATCATCGAGCGTCGCGGCAAGCGCCTTGTAGATGAAGGCGTTGATCTCGGGATTCTCCTGTCCGATATTGTTCGCGTGCTCTGTATACGCCGCCATGCCCTTCAGTCCGTAGGTTATCATACCGCGCAGCGAGCGCACGTCTTCGTTCTCGGTCGACAGCACACCGACTTCGGCGGCTTTTTGGAGCATCTCATCGCGCGAGCTGACGGTGAAGGTCGCCGCGTCGTGTAAACCTGTTAAATTTAAATTACCGCGCAGCTCATCACGCGCCTCGAGCAGTTTATAAATTTGTTTTTCCAGCGCGTCGCCGTCGAAATTGGCGTTGGTGATCGTCATAAACAGCCCGCGCAGCACCTCGTGATTGACTTCTTTCAGCGTCGCGGCGTCAAGCTTCCCCGCGGTCACGACAACGGCGATACCCTTCGCTGTGTAGATAAGGAGATCCTGCAATTTTGCGATTTCCTCGCTCTTGCCGCATACACCGCGTACGGTGCAGCCGCGGTTATTCGCTGTCTCCTGGCATTGATAACAAAACATTCCCATTATAATATTCCTCCGATAATAATATTTATTTTACAGGAGCCGGCGCTTTAACAACAATCAGTTCCAGCGTTTCCGTCCCGCAATTATCAAATTTCATTTTTGTTCCGACCGGTATGGTAAGCATTGAATGCGCCTCGTATTCGCCGCTTTCGCCATCGCCCAGCCGGATAGTAAGCGTACCCCTCACTACCGTCATGTAAACGTTGGAGTTTGCGTTGTGTTCCGGCATACCTTCGCCGCTGGGCAGCGTAAAGTGCATATAGTGTATGTTTTCATCGGTGACAACCTTGTCAACCCGTTTTTCGCCACCCTGATACAGTTTATAAACCGAATGTGTCATACTGAAACCTAACCTCTCATTTTTATTCTATAATTTCACCGTCGGTGGAAATTGTAACTACTTGCCACGGGATCAGCTTGCCGCTGGCGGCAAGCGCGCGCTTCACGGCGTTTTCGATACCGCCGCAGCAGGGCACCTCCATGCGGACGACAGTCACGCTTTTTATATTGTTGCGGCTGATAATCTGCGTCAATTTTTCGGCGTAATCCCCCTCATCGAGTTTGGGACAGCCAATCAGTGTAATATGTTTGCGTATGAACTTGCGGTGGAAATCGGCGTATGCATATGCTGTGCAGTCAGCGGCGACGAGCAGATTCGCACTGTCGAAATACGGGGCGTTTACCGGTACGAGCTTAATCTGCACCGGCCACTGGTTAAGCATGCTTTGCACGCTTTGAATGCTTTGAATGTTTTGAGTTTCGGCAGCGGGTTCCGCGTTCTGCGCGCCGCGAGTGATGGTACGGGATTTTGTACCCGGACAACCGCAAGGTAGCTTGCCGCCCGACGCGGCTGAATTGGGTTTATCCCCGGATTTATCTTGCGCCGCGGAATCGCGTTTTTCATCTGAATGTGTGTTATCCGTCGGATTAACGAACTCCGGCGCTTCGCGCTCCTCGAAGCTGATCGCGTCCGTGGGGCAGACCGGCAGGCAGTTACCAAGCCCGTCGCAATAATCCTCGCGCACCAGCTTTGCCTTGCCGTCAATCATCTGGATCGCGCCTTCCTGACACGCGTCGGCGCACGCGCCGCAGCCGATACATAAATCTTCATCTATTTTAATTATTTTACGTTTCAATTTTTTAATCCTCCTATTGATTTTCTGGTTATATTATAATATAATAAAAACAACAATTATGTTGTTTTTACAACGTGTCAGGAGGTTTTTTTATGAACAAATATTTAAATCTGCTCGATCGCGGTGCGCTGTTCAACGGGATTGCAGAGGACGACATAAAATCGATGCTGAGCTGTCTGTCGGCTGTCGAGCGCGAGTATAAAAAAGGCGAATATATTTACCGCGCCGGCGATATAATTTCGACGGTCGCCGTGGTGCTCGAAGGCGCGATTCATATAAAGAAGTTTGATTTTTGGGGCAATCAGAGTATCCTCGCGGAGATTGCGCCCGGCCAGATGTTCGGCGAAACTTACGCCTGCATCGGCGGGCGACTGGAAGTCGATGCTGTAGCGGCGCGCGACAGTGTGATACTTATGACCGATATGCGGAGAATATTAACGGTCTGTTCAAATTCATGCACCTTCCATACCCAACTGGTGCGGAACATGGTGGAGATATTAGCACGGCGCAATAAAGAATTGACCGGTAAGCTCGAGCACATGTCACAGCGCACGACGCGGGGCAAGCTGCTGTCCTACCTCTCCGAGCAATCGCGTAAAACAGGTCACGGCGAATTTGAGATCCCATTCGACCGGCAGCAGCTTGCGGATTATCTCGCCGTCGACCGCAGCGCCATGTCCGCCGAACTCAGCCGTATGCGCGGCGAGGGTATAATCGAGTTTGAGCGAAACCGTTTTAAACTTAAACAAACCCTCGAGTAAAAAAACAGCGCTTATACCTTCGCGGTGGAATACAGGTATCCGCGCT
>DHAH01000044.1:13579-17619 GCA_002397345.1 Clostridiales bacterium UBA4959 | reverse complement strand
GTTTTAAAAAAGCAATATACAGGGCAGACTTTTATATCACACTAAATGCTGTCCGGCATTGTCGCGAAAACCTCCGGCTATAAGTATAATGAAGTCTATAATCTGTCCAATACCAAAAAAGCCGAGCGTAAACAGCCATATCAACCCGGTGCCGATTTTACCCACATAGAAACGGTGTAAACCGCAAAACCCGATCAGCCCAAGCAGGCAAAAAACAATCGCTGTTCCTTTACTTTTATGTTTATATGCATATGCGGCGCCGCCGATCGCGTTATTATTTGTATTGGTGTTTTGATTGTTTATTATAACCTGTGGAGTTTGATATTGCGGTGAAGCTTGTTGTGCTTGGCGGGACTCCTGTTTTGCGAATTCTTTATTTAAATCGTCACGGCAATACATTTTTCCGTTAACTTCGACAAGACAATCTTTGCAATAAGGCTTACCGCAGCATATACACATTCCTGCCGCTTCGGTTTCGGGGTGTTTTACACATGTCATAGATAATTCTCCAATGTTTTTATTTTTGCGTGTTTACAGACTGAATTAAAGTATATTGTTTTTATTATAAACATTATATTAATTTCTGTCAACTATATATTGCGATAATTACCACAATTAGCTTATAATTTTAAATTCATCATAGCGGCAAACATCGAATTTGTTAATTTTTTGCGGTATTTTTGTTAATTTATGCGATTTTTGCTTGACATTTAATGTAAAACAATGTATTATTATATGGTATCAGCCGCGCGACTGACGGAAACGGACCCATGTCCGGGTGGAAACAACCACGTGGAGCGCGGCGTAAAATTATGTCGACCGTCTGGGCTGGAATCGGACCGAATTATATGCGGTCCTGTTTTGGGTATACCGGACAGCCGGCTTTTTTGGGTTGAAAAACGGCTCGGATACCCGACATAACAAACGCCATGCGCCAATACATAAAAATGCGTATACTAATACCGCAAGGCGTTTAAGCAAAAAATTATGTAAAAGGGGTCAGACAATGAAAAAACGCGCTCTCATCAGCCTGTCCGACAAAACAGGCATTCTGGAATTTGCCCGCGAGCTGAACTCGCTGGGTTACGAGATCATCTCAACCGGCGGCACCGCGAAATATCTCACAGATAACGGATTGCCGGTGATTCCGGTTTCCGATATAACCGGATTTCCCGAATGCCTTGACGGCAGGGTCAAGACGCTTGACCCGCACATCCACGCGGGCATACTCGCCATGCGCGGCAATGCCGAGCATATGGCGCAGCTCGAGCAGCTTAATATTAATACCATCGACATTGTCGCCGTCAATCTTTACCCCTTTAAGGCGACTATACTGCGCGACGGCGTCACGCTTGAGGAAGCGATCGAAAACATCGACATCGGCGGTCCGACGATGATACGCGCGGCGGCAAAGAATTGGCAGGATGTAGCTGTCATCGTCGATTCACGCGATTATGACACGGTACTCCGCGAGCTGCGCGCGTCCGGCGAGGTTGCACGCGAAACCAAGCTGCGGCTGGCGTATAAAGTGTTCGAGCATACGGCTGCGTATGACGCGCTGATCGCTTCATACTTGCGTAACAAAACAAACGGCGACGCTTTCCCCGACGCGCTGACGCTCACATACGAGAAAGCGCAGTCGATGCGCTACGGCGAAAACCCGCACCAGAACGCCGCGTTCTACCGCGAGATCGGGCGCGGGCTGGAGGGCACGCTCATCGCCGCCGAACAGTTGTGGGGCAAAGAGCTTTCGTACAATAACATCGGCGACGCGGCGGGTGCTCTTGACACCTTAAAAGAGTTCGGCAACGCGCTGCCCTGCGCCGTCGCAGTCAAGCACGCCAATCCCTGCGGCGTCGGTTTGGGAAATACGCTGCCCGAAGCATATAAAAAAGCTTATGACAGCGATCCCACCTCGATTTTCGGCGGCATCGTTGCGCTCAACCGGACGGTTGACCCCGAAACCGCGCAGGAACTGCATAAAATCTTCCTTGAGATTATCATAGCGCCTGATTATTCGCCCGAAGCGCTGGAAATACTTAAATCGAAGAAGAACCTGCGTCTGCTGCGTCTCCCCGATATCGCCGCCCCCTACCACGCGGGTACGCTCGACATGAAGAAAGTCCCGGGCGGTTTGCTGGTGCAGGATTACGACACCGAGCTGTACGACGATAGCGAAATCAAGGTCGTTACTTCCGCGCAGCCGACCAAAGAGCAGCTTACCGACATGCGTTTTGGCATGAAGTGCGTCAAGCACGTAAAATCCAACGCTATCGTTTTGGTTCGCGACGGCATGACAGTCGGCGTCGGACCGGGGCAGACCAATCGCGTAACCGCGCTGGAGCTTGCCATTAAATACGCAGGTGAGCGCGCGCGCGGCTCGGTATTGGCGTCAGACGCTTTCTTCCCCTTCGACGACTGCGTCGAAATGGCGGCAAAAGCGGGGATCGCCGCGATCGTGCAGCCCGGCGGCTCGATCCGCGACGAAGATTCGATCGCGGCTTGCGATAAATACGGTATCCCCATGGTGTTCACCGGCAAGCGGCATTTTAAACATTAAAAAGATACCACCCCCGTATTCCCTCGCCGCGCGACCGTTATCGGCGGGACAAACCCCCGGCCTCCGGTTTTACCGGATATTTCATACATTTTATAAAAAAAGGCAGAAAACATTTTGACAAGAGACGATTTACGCAACATAGCAATCATCGCGCACGTTGACCACGGTAAAACCACGCTGGTTGACGAAATGCTCAAGCAGGGGGGTGTCTACCGCGAGAACCAGGTGACGACCGAGCGTGTCATGGACTCTAACGACCTCGAGCGCGAACGCGGCATTACGATTCTGGCTAAAAACACCGCCGTACATTATAAAAACAAAAAGATCAACATCATCGACACACCCGGTCACGCCGATTTTTCGGGCGAAGTCGAGCGTATCCTGAAAATGGTCAACGGCGTGCTGCTGCTCGTCGACGCCGCCGAGGGTCCCATGCCCCAGACGCGTTTTGTCCTGCAGCGCGCGCTTGAACTGAATCACCGCGTTATCGTGGTGATAAATAAAATCGACCGTCCCGACGCGCGGCTGGAAGAGGTCGAAGAAGAAGTATTGGAACTGCTGCTCGAGCTTGACGCCTCAAACGAACAGCTCGACAGCCCCATGCTCTTTTGCTCCGGACGCGCCGGTACGGCTTCGCACTCGCCCTATGAGCAAGGCACGACGCTGGAGCCGCTGTTCGAAACAATTCTGGAATACATTCCCGCGCCCGAGGGCGACGCGGACGGCGACCTGCAGTTACTGGTGTCGTCTGTCGATTATAACGAATATGTCGGACGAATGGGTATCGGACGCATCGACCGCGGAAAAATCCGCGTTAACCAAGAAGTCGCCATCTGCAACTTCCATGATCCCAACGCGCCGCTCCGTAAGACGCGCGTCGTATCGCTCAAACAGTTCGACGGACTGGCGCGTATCCCCGTCGACGAAGCGATCATGGGCGATATCGTTTGCTTTTCGGGAGCGGAGGACATCACCATCGGCGACACGCTTGCCTCAACCACCAATCCCGAACCGCTGCCTTTTGTCAAGATCAGCGAGCCGACAATGGAAATGACCTTTTCGGTCAACGACAGCCCTTTCGCAGGGCGCGAAGGTAAATATGTAACCTCGCGCCAGCTCCGCGAGCGCTTGTTCCGCGAGCTGCTGAAAGACGTGTCCCTGCGCGTATCCGAAGGCGATACGACCGACTGTTTTAAAGTTGCCGGACGCGGTGAGATGCACCTGTCGATACTTGTTGAAACAATGCGGCGCGAGGGTTACGAGCTGGCGGTTTCCACTCCGCGTGTATTGTTTAAAGAGATCGACGGCGTGCGCTGCGAGCCGATGGAGCGCGTTTATATCGACGTACCCGACAACAACGTGGGCGCCGTTATGGAAAAGTTGGGCGCGCGTAAAGGTGAGCTGGTACAGATGAACCTGCACGGTTCGCGCATGAAGCTTGAATTTTCCATACCCGCGCGCTGTCTGTTCGGTTATCGGA
>DHAH01000044.1:12912-13493 GCA_002397345.1 Clostridiales bacterium UBA4959 | reverse complement strand
CCGTCGGAAGCCGCATGAAGCTGCAGTTTCTCGTCCCCTCCCGCGGCCTCTTCGGCTATAGGAACGAATTTCTCACCGATACGCGCGGCGAGGGCATATTAAACTCGGTTTTCGACGGTTATCAGCCTTATAAAGGCGATATTACCATGCGTTACACCGGTTCGCTGGTTGCGTCCGAGGACGGCGAAACAACCGCTTACGGTTTATATAACGCGCAGGACCGCGGCGCGCTCTTCATCGGTGTCGCGACGCCCGTATACGAGGGTATGATTATCGGCGAGTCGCCTAAAGCCGGCGATATGAACGTCAACGGCTGCAAGAAAAAGCACCTGACCGCTATCCGTTCCGACGGCGCGGACGAGGCGCTGCGGCTCGTCACGCCCAAACGGCTCAGTCTGGAAGAAGCGATCGAATTCATCGCCGACGACGAGCTTATCGAGGTGACGCCTAAAAATATCCGGCTGCGCAAAGCGATACTCGAAACCACCCAACGCCTGCGCATGCAGGCACGGGCAAAGGCATAACGGAGATACGGGGGACGGGATACGAGAGGTACGAAGGATACGCTGGGGGAGTTAGCG
>DHAH01000044.1:12012-12765 GCA_002397345.1 Clostridiales bacterium UBA4959 | reverse complement strand
AAAATGACAGCACGAATTATAAATATAGTAAAAAAGTTTATTATATTTATAATTCGTGCTGTCATTTTTACATATCTATAACTGCGCCGCCGATATGGGTCCCTTACCCACATCGGCGGTTTGATTTTACGGAAATATTACGCCGCGTATTTGGCTTTGCCCAATACGCGGCGCGGTTGTGTTTATTGATTGAAACTGCTTTATTAATAGTTATTCCCTATCTCGAACGCCTTTTTATTGCTTTCACGCATTGCCGCGCGCGATTCGGGGATGCCGTCCACGAGGTGGGCGGCGAAATCATCGCGCTCGAACAGTCCCGTCACGGCAATGAGTTTACCCAGCATGATGATGTTTGCCGCGCCGGTCAGACCGTTGTCGGACGCAAGCGCTGTTGCGGGTATTTCGTAAACTTTGATATCGTCGCGCTCCGGCTTTTTCGCGATCAGCGAGCTGTCGTAGAGGAGTATCCCGCCCGGATTGAGCTTAGGCACGAATTTGTCGAACGACTGGAGATTAAGGGCTATAAGTATGTCGGGGCGCGTCACTATCGGCGAGCCGATAGGGGCGTCGGAGATTATAACGCTGCAGTTGCTGGTTCCGCCGCGCGCTTCCGGACCGTATGAGGGTATCCAGGTCACCTTTTTATCAGCCGCCAGCGCCGCTTTAGCGAGCAGTTTCGTAGCGAACAATATTCCCTGCCCGCCGAAACCCGCCATGAGGAGTTTGGTTGTCATGCGTTTTCACCCCCGCTTG
>DHAH01000044.1:10887-11872 GCA_002397345.1 Clostridiales bacterium UBA4959 | reverse complement strand
GGCTTGTTTTGTCAGCGTAAACGCCGAGCGGATAAAAAGGAATCATATCGGTGCGCACCCATTCAAGTGCCTCCTCCGGCGATTTGCCCCACTGCGTCGGGCAGGTGGATAACACCTCGACGATAGAAAAGCCCTTGCCCTCGATTTGTGTTTTAAACGCCTTCATGATGGCTTTTTTTGTTTTTATAACGTTTTTAGGACTGTCAACGGCAACGCGCTCGGCATAAGCTGTACCGTCGAGCGTGGCAAGCATCTCGCATACATGGATGGGGTTACCCTGCACATGCAGGTCGCGCCCGTAGGGCGAGGTCGTAGTAACCTGACCGGGCAGCGAAGTGGGCGCCATCTGGCCGCCCGTCATACCGTAAATAGCATTATTGATAAATATAATCGTGATATTTTCGCCCCGCGCACCTACATGAACGGTTTCGGCGGTGCCGATAGCCGCAAGGTCGCCGTCGCCTTGATAAGTAAACACTATATCGTCGGGGCGGGCGCGCTTGACGCCCGTCGCGACGGCGGGAGCGCGTCCGTGCGGCGCCTGTATCATATCGCATTCAAAGAAATTATACGCGAACACCGAGCAGCCAACCGGCGCGATACCGACAGTTTTACCCTCGATACCCAGCTCGTCAATCACCTCGGCGATCAGCCGGTGTACAATCCCGTGCGTGCAGCCCGGGCAATATGTCAGCGGCACGTCCGACAACGAGTGCGGACGGTCGAATACAACTTCAGACATAGTTATTTACCTCCAAGCGGGACGGTATTGGAATCGTCCCCTACAAGTTTTTCAATCGTCGCGAGTATATCCTCCGGCGTGGGCAGCATACCGCCCGTGCGTCCGTGGAATGCGACGGGCAGACGGCACTTTATCGCAAGTCTCACGTCGTCGACCATCTGTCCCATGTTCAGCTCGGCGACGAGTACTTGCTTTACGTTTGCGCAGGCTTTGTCAAGCTGCTCCGAGGGGTATGGCCACAGG
>DHAH01000044.1:5337-10753 GCA_002397345.1 Clostridiales bacterium UBA4959 | reverse complement strand
GATGATCGGGCGGAACAGCCCGACTTTAATGCCTTTCTCCCGCGCCGCGTCGACAGCCGTTTTGCAGATGCGCGCGGTGATGCCGTACGCGACGACGGCAAGCTCTGCATCGTCGAGCCGATATTCTTCCCAGCGCGTTTCTTCCTCGGCTATTTTCGCGTAACGCGCGTAGCGTTCGACAACAAGCCGTTCCAGCTCGTCCGGCTCTATATAAAGGGAGTTGATTATGTTCTTTTTGCGTTTGCCGCCGTGACCCGACGCCGCCCACGGCTTTTCAGGCGGTGATTTTTTCGCAATTGACGACAGATCCACAGGCTCCATCATCTGACCCAGTGCGCCGTCGGCGAGCATCATCACAGGTACGCGCCATTTATCACCCGCGTCGAAGGCCGCGCTTGTGAGATCGACGATCTCCTGTATTGACGAGGGCGCCAGCACGAGCATGTGCGAATCACCGTGACCCGCCGATTTCACCGCGAGGTTATAGTCCGACTGCGCGGGCTGGATACCGCCCAGACCCGGACCGCCGCGCTGGACGTTAAGGATCAGACAGGGCAGATCAGAACCGACAAGGTAGCTGATTCCCTCGCTTTTCAATGCGATTCCGGGCGAAGATGAGCTTGTCATAACGCGCACGCCGGCAGCCGACGCGCCCAGCACCATGTTGATCGCCGCGATTTCGCTCTCTGCCTGAAGACACAGCCCGCCGACCTTGGGCATGCGTTTTGCCATATATTCCGCGACCTCTGTCTGCGGGGTGATGGGATAACCGAAATAGTGGCGGCAACCGCTCGCTATCGCCGCTTCGGCGATGGCTTCGTTGCCTTTCATTAATACTTTTGGCATTTTGTTCTTTTCTCCTTTACCGGTCGGATATAGAATCCGCCCCTACAAATTGCGTTATAATGCGGGATGCCGTCGTCAGTTCTGACGGGGTATTGTCCGTATAAATTTTATACGTTTTTTTCGACTTTGATAACTGTGTCGGGGCACATCATCGCGCACAGCGCACAGGCGATGCATTTCGACTGGTCGGTGATTTTCGCGGGATGCATACCCCTGCTGTTCATGGAATCAGTGTCGAGGATGAGCAGTTTCCGCGGGCAGGCTGTCACACACAGCCCGCACGCTTTGCAGCGCTCTATGTTGAATGTAAGTTTAGTTGTTGCCATTATGTCGCTCCTATTAAATAAATTACTCTTATTTTATTTATCCCGTCTCCGCTGTAAATGTTACATATTTAAAAATAACGTTTTGTATAATTATGCATGACAAACACATTTTCGCCTGTATATCCGACTGTGTCGAGCGCGGAGGTGAAGCACAGCGGCAGATCCGTCAGCTCGCAGACACGGCGCGCGTATTCTTCCGACGCGGCGACAGTTTCGGCGGTGGTTTCATCGCCAAGACTGCTGTTGTTGACCACCGAAGCGGCGGTCAGCCCCGATTTGCGCTCGATCTCGCGCAGCAGCGACGCGGCGCTGACAGGATCGGCGGTCATCGGGCGGTACATGCTTACCACATATATAAGTTCATACGGCTCGCGGTAGAAATGTTCGCGGTAAGCCGACAGCGCGACCGCGCCGTCGTCGCCTCCGACGTCGAAAATCACGCGCTCATACGGGTTATTTCCGTTTTTATCGGAAAACAGCGAATAAATCTCGCCGGACAGTGTAGGGATATCAACGTTTGTGTTCGCAAACTGCGGTATCACGCAGTGAACACCCACACGCTCCAGTTCTCCGCGCGCGTCGGCGGTACGGAAATATGGGTTTACTATATCGAAATCCGCTATTGCGGCTCTCTCGCCATTTTGTGCAAAATGCATGGCCATATTGACCGCGACGGTCGTTTTGCCGCTGCCGTAATGACCCGCAACCGCGATCAGGCGGGGCAGTGTTTTAAGGTCAGCCGCACAATTATAATTTGAATGATTTATATATTTCATTTCGTATATTATATCATATTTAAAGCAAAGTGAAAAGGGGTTATAGTCATCCAAAATATTAATAAAAATAAAATTTTTACATATTTACGAAAAACGTTTGAAAAAACACATGGTTTGTGGTACAATTTAATGAATACGAAACGAACGGATTTGTTTGTATGGATACAGTTAAAGCGTTTATACTCGAAGCGCGGGATTTTTTTACCTCGATCATAGCTTCCGCGGGGATCTTTGATGTCCTTGACATCGCTATGGTTTCGGTGCTGCTGTTTTATATCTATAAATTTATCCGCGACCGGCGTGCGGGCAAACTCGCAGCCGGCGTTGTCATCCTCATCCTGCTCCAATTGCTTGCCGAGCTGCTTTCATTGTCCGCCATGCGTTTTATCATGCAGAATGTGTTCCAAGTCGGATTATTGGCGCTTGTCGTCATTTTCCAGCAGGAGCTGCGTTCGGCGCTCGAAAAAGTGGGCAGCGAACCTCTGCGCAGCTTGAAAAGAATCGGCGAAAAGAACGAACGCGTCGACGCGGGACGACCGATGTGGATAAAAGCGCTGTGTGACGCCGTCGCCGACATGGCGGTCGACCGTACCGGAGCGCTGATCGTTATCGAACAGACAACCCCGCTCGGCGACGTTGCGAGCGGCGGCATAATCGTCAACGCCGACCTAACCTCATATCTACTTAAAAATATCTTTTTTAACAAAGCGCCACTGCACGACGGAGCGGTGATTATACGCGGCGGACGCATCTGGGCCGCCGGCTGCTTCCTGCATCTTTCGACAAACGAAGCCATCGCCAGCAGTCTGGGCACGCGCCACCGCGCCGCCATCGGTATGAGCGAGAACAGCGATGCCTATGTTATCGTTGTGTCAGAAGAAAACGGCATGATTTCGATCGCGCACGAGGGCGAGCTGCGGCGCGGTTACGATTATAACACGCTGAAAGCGGAACTTGAAAAGCTAAATTTTAAATCATAAGCGTATCCCCGTCTAAAAAGCGGCGAAGTCCCCCGCTCCGCGGGTCGCAATGTTTAACCATTACACCGAATTATTGGTGATATAGATGAAGAATGTTTATACCTCACCCGAAAAATCCAAAAACGCCCAGCCGGGCAAAAACCCGGGTTCTTCCGCATCCGCGCCGGGCAGTCTTACAATAAAACGAAATAAAAATCTCGACATCGCCGCCAAAATCGGCTGCGTTTTGGTCGCGTTTGTCATCTGGGTTTATGTAATGGCAAACGACAGCCCCTCTTCGGAGCGCGTTTTTGACCAGGTCGCGGTGGAATTTACAGACCATAGCGAATATGATGTGTTATCGGGCGCAACGGAAGTCAGCGTCACCTTAAAAGGACGGCGCAGCGTTATAAACAAGATCAGCGACGACGCGATAAAAGCGTTCGCCAACATTCCGGAAACCGCCAAACCCGGCTGGCAAAAGGTATCTGTTGACATATCCGCGCCGTCGGGTACCACGGCGTCCGCCGTATCGCCGGCTTCGGTGATGCTGTACCTCGGCAATCGCACCACCGTTTCTGTGCCGGTTGAGATAAAACTGACCGAATATACCCTGCCCGAGGATTACGAGCTGGGTATGAGCAACGCTAACCCGTCGGAGGTCACTGTCACGGGCCCCGAAGACGTGCTGTCAAAAATAAAATCCGCGCGCGCCGTTATCGCGCTGGGCAATGTATCAAGTTCGGTAACCTCCAAAGCGCCCCTCACGCTCGTCGACGCGGCGGGCGAGGTGATAACGTCTTCCTTTGTAAAATTGCAGGCGACAGAGGCGACAGTCTCCATTCCCGTATATAAATATATCAACCTGCCGCTGACGCTGTCATATAAATACGGCTTTTACAATCCGAACAACGTGCTGATAACAGTCAGCCCCGATATTGTACGGGTGCGCGGCGAAGCGGCGCTTGCCGCGGACGCGAAGTGGACATATACAATCGACGAAAAGCTCATCACCGGCGACGGTATGTATAAAATCCCCATCACTCTCACAAACGGCGTTTCCAACACTTCGGACGCGACCGAGGCGACGCTGACCGTCAAGCATGTCGGCACCACAACAAAGCAAATCACGCTGACCGATATCGCCGTAATAAATCCCGATAATTTGAATTATACCCTCGGCGACAGCAGGCTGATTGTCACGCTGCGCGGCCCGTCGTCGTCCCTGAGCTATCTGACCGCTAAAAACGTGACCGCCACCATCGACCTCAGCTCGTTTAAAAACTCGACCGGCAGCGTCATCGTGCCGATTGCGATCTCGGTGCCTATCGGCATGGCCGGCAGCGTTTATGAGCTGGGTGGATACAACATGACCGTCAAGCTCGGTTGAAATATTATTGTTTGCACACGGGCGTCAAAACGCCGCCCCTATATTGATAATGGAAATACTGGTTAAAAACATCGTTCTCCCTTTTGACGCACCGCAGGAATACGCGCTGCGTCAGGCGAAACAAACGCTCGGGCAGATATTGTGCCGCGATATTACAAGCGGCGGACATATCTATAAAAAATCTGTCGACGCACGCAAACGCAGCGCGATTAAATTTGTCTATACCGCTTCAGTTGACGCCGATTTCACCGCCGCGGAGCTTGAAACGCTTAAAAGCGCCGGTTATGAGACGCTCATCGACGAAGATTACGCACCGCCCAAGCCCGGGATCGAGCCGCTGACCGCGCGTCCGGTGGTGGTGGGTTTCGGTCCGTGCGGTATGTTCTGCGCGCTGACGCTTGCCCGAAGCGGCTATCGCCCGCTCGTGCTCGAGCGCGGGAGCGACGTGGAAGCGCGCGGAGCCGCTGTCGAGCGGTTTATCAAAACCGGTATTCTCGACACCGAAACGAACGTTCAGTTCGGCGCGGGAGGCGCGGGGACCTTCTCCGACGGCAAGCTGGTCACACGTATAAACGACCCCGCCTGCCGGTATATATTGAAAACGCTCCATTCCTTCGGCGCGCCCGAGGAAATTTTGACCTCCGCAAAACCGCATATCGGGACAGACCGCCTGCGAGCCGTCGTCGCCGCAGTGCGCGACGAGATAGTCCGGCTGGGCGGCGAAATTGTTTTTGGCTGTAAAGTCGAGCGGTTTATATCCGATTCTTCGGGTAAAGTAACCGCCGTCGAGTGCGTTGACTCCGAAAATAAAACTTTATCTTTCGAATGTGGGACAATCGTCCTTGCGACCGGACACAGTGCGCGCGACGTTTACGCCTATTTGGCGTCGGATGATTTTGCTTTTTTAACAAAGCCTTTTTCGGTGGGCGCGCGCATCGAACATCTTCGGGCTGACATTGACCGCGCGCTTTTCGGCGATTTCGCAGGCGACCCGCGTTTGGGCGCGGGAGAATACGCGTTTTCAAAGCATTGGGATAACGGCGCGCCGAATCGCGCTGATACGCTTCAACACAACGATACGCTTCAACGCAGCGATCCGCTTCGCTGCAGCGAAGCGGT
>DHAH01000044.1:4891-5201 GCA_002397345.1 Clostridiales bacterium UBA4959 | reverse complement strand
CCGCTTCGCTGCAGCGAAGCGGTTTATACCTTTTGTATGTGTCCCGGCGGAGAAGTTATCGCCGCCGCTTCTGAAGAAGGCGGCGTTGTCACAAACGGCATGAGCGTCATGGCGCGTAACGGCGTAAATTCGAACGCCGCGCTCGTCGCTTCTGTCGACCCCGCGCCGGGTAAACCGCTCGATGCGGTGGAGTTCCAGCGCAATCTGGAGCGCGCGGCGTTCGCGTCGGCGCGCGGCGGAGAATATTATGCGCCCTGCCAAACAGTCGGTGATTTTATCGACGGTAAAAGCGGCACGCCGCCCACGCGTC
>DHAH01000044.1:849-4766 GCA_002397345.1 Clostridiales bacterium UBA4959 | reverse complement strand
CGGCACGCCGCCCACGCGTATAAAACCGTCTTATCGCGGCGGATGCGTTGTAATGCGCGATTTGTGTACAATACTGCCCCGTGACGTGACCGGGCGAATGAGAGAGGGTATCCTCGCGTTCGACCGCAGTCTGCGCGGGTTTGCCGCCCGCGACGCGCTTTTGACGGGCGTGGAAACCCGCACCTCCGCCCCGCTGCGGATTATTCGCGGGGATGATTTTACCGCGCCGGGACATGCCAATGTATACCCCTGCGGAGAAGGCGCGGGCTATGCCGGAGGTATCACCTCCGCCGCCGCGGACGGTCTGCACACCGCCGAAAAAATCATTGCGCGCTATAAACCCGCGGGGTGCGAAGATGCGGGGATACGCTTGGGGAGATAAGCTTCTCCCAAACCCCGCGAATAAATTATTAACCGGTTAATAATTTTAAGAATTGGATATATATTAGTGAGAACAAATAAAAAATGGTGCGTGTCCCCGACCCGCGAGCTGCACGCCGCGGACACGGCTGCGATTGCCCATGCGCTGGGCATCCTCGAGCCGACCGCGGCGCTGCTTTATAATCGCGGGCTTACCACACCCGAAGCGGCGGAAAAATTTCTGTGTAAAGACGAAATCTGCTTCCACGACCCTTTTCTGCTCGACGATATGACCGAAGCCTGCACACGGATCGAAAAAGCGCTCGAAAACGGCGAGCGCATCGTCGTCTACGGCGATTACGACGTCGACGGCGTGACCTCGGTCAGCACGCTGCTGCTTTATCTTCGCTCGCGCGGAGGCGACGCGGGTTATTATATCCCCAACCGCAGCGGCGAGGGTTACGGCATCAACAGCGGAGCGCTCAGCCAGCTTGCGGGCGAGGGCTGCCGTTTACTTATCACAGTAGATACCGGCATCACCGCTGTGGACGAGATCGCGCAGGCGCGCGCGCTGGGCATGGATGTGATTGTCACCGACCACCATGAATGCCCTGTGAAACTGCCCAGCGCCTCCGCTGTTGTCAATCCCAAACGCATAGGCAGCAGCTACCCGTTTTCGGAGCTTGCCGGGGTCGGGGTAGTGTTTAAACTGCTGTGTGCGCTCGAATACCGCCGCAATCAGCCCGCTGAAAAGAGTTCAAAAGAAAATGGTTCTGCGGAAAATGTTTCTGCGAAAAACGCTTCCGCGGAAAACGTTTCTGCGAAAAACGCTTCCGCGGAAAACGTTTCTGCTGACTGGCTGCGGGCGCTGTGCGAGGATTATATCGATCTTGTGGCGCTCGGCACAATAGCCGACGTCATGCCGCTTATCGACGAAAACCGGTTGATTGTCAGTTTAGGACTGCGCATCATCGAAAATACGTGCCGTCCGGGATTGGCGGCGCTGCTCGAGCTGTCGGGCGTCAATCCGCCGCCGGCAACCGGCGGCAGCACCGCCGGTATAATCGCTAAGAAAAAACGTGTGACCTCGTCGCTTATCGGCTATGTGATCGCGCCGCGTATAAACGCCGCCGGACGAATTTCCTGTGCGTCAAAAGCAGTCGAGCTGTTTTTAACCGACTCACCCGCCGAAGCAAAAAATATCGCGTCGGCGTTATGCGACACTAACAAAGAACGTCAAACAGAAGAAAACAACATTATAGAGCAAACCTATAAAAAAATCGAGCAAGAACACAATTTCGAGCGTGATTATGTTATCGTAATTGACGATAACACCTGGCATCACGGCGTGATCGGCATCGTTTCATCACGCATCACCGAGCATTACAACCTGCCGTCGATACTTATCTCATTTGAGGGCAGCGTGGCGGAGGGTGACCGCTGTTCCGGTTCCGACGTCGGCAAGGGTTCGGGGCGCAGCGTAAAGGGCTTAAATCTCGTTGAAGCGCTTAACTCGTGCTCTGACTTACTTGTAAAATACGGCGGTCACGAGCTGGCTGCGGGGCTATCCATCGAGCGCTCCAAGCTGCCCGAATTCAAGCGCCGTATAAACGAATACGCCGCCGCGCAGCTAAGCGGCAGCGACCTTGCAACCACTATCGACGTTGACTGTGCGCTGTCGACTGACGAAATCACGCTGCGGCAGGCAAACGAGCTTTATATGCTCGAACCCTACGGTATCGCCAACCCCGTACCGACGTTTATACTGCGCAGCACGCGCATAACCGAAATTGTCGCCATCGGCTCGGGCAAGCATACCAAGCTGATAATCGAGTCCGGTAACAATAATACGCATACCGGCGATAAACATACCGCGATTTATTTCGGCGTCACTCCCAATGAGTTGGATTTTTATCCCGGCGACTGCTGCGACTTCATCTTCAATCTCAACGTCAACGATTTTATGGGCGTACAGACCGCGCAGCTTGTCATCCGCGACATTGACAGGGATGGCGCTGTAAAAACCGAGTATGAGCGGGACAGGAAGCTTTACGAAAAGATAAAAAGCAGAGTTGATGATTTATCATCGATTAATGATCGCCCGTTATCGGCTATTAATTGTTCCGACCTCGTACCGGCGCGCGATGATTTTGTTTCCGTATATTTATACATCAAGCACGAGATAAGACACGGTTTTCACATACTCAGCCTGCACCGCATCCGCCGCCATTTCACGGAAACGCGTCCCATTGGCGCCGTTAAATTACGGTTTATCATAGATATTTTGTGCGAAACAGGCGTCCTCGGCGTCGAGAGGGTTTGTGACAACGCTAAAAGCGCCCCGCCCCGCCAAACATCACGGCAGTCCGCCGCGCAGCTTGCCGTGCAACCTGCCGTGCAAAATATCGAGCTGATAACCGCGCGCGGCGAAGAATTATACAGATTTAAAATAAACAACCTCGCCGAAAAGGTGAATTTAGAAAAATCGGCGATATTTAAACGATTGAAAGCGCTAAAATAAAAACGGTTAACATTATGTCAAACATCACACCGGGCGGCATCCGCCCTGACGCAAACATATACGCCGGTATCGACAAGCTGCTGCTTACGCTTGAGAAAACCGGTAAAAATTACGATATTGAAAAAATAAAAAAGGCGTACCTTTTCGCTCGGGAACTGCACGAGGGTCAGTTCCGTTACAGCGGCGAGGCATACATCAGCCATCCCGTCGCGGTCGCCGAGATTGTCGCGAGTCTGGAGCTTGATACCGACAGCCTGTGCGCGGCGTTATTGCATGATACCGTCGAGGACTGCGGCGTTGACATCGCCAAAATTAAGGCGAAGTTTGGCTCCGACGTCGCCGATCTTGTCGACGGACTGACCAAGCTGGTGCAGATCCCCTTCGCCGACAAAGAAGACGAGCACATCGAGAATCTGCG
The DNA here is from genome assembly GCA_002397345.1 of Clostridiales bacterium UBA4959. Classification (GTDB taxonomy): domain Bacteria; phylum Bacillota; class Clostridia; order Oscillospirales; family CAG-272; genus DTU078. Next base: position 1,467 of record DHAH01000044.1, on the reverse strand, counting down.
CAAGATGTTCCTTGCCATGTCGCGCGACGTGCGTGTTATTTTCATTAAGCTGTGCGACCGGCTGCACAATATGCGCACGCTCGGTGTAAAAGTCGACGACAAACGCCGCCAGACCGCGCTTGAAACTATGCATGTTTATGCCCCGCTGGCGCACCGGTTGGGTATGCAGCGCATGAAGCAGGAGCTGGAAAATTTGGCGCTGGGTTATCTCGACCCCATCGGCTACGAAGAGGTAAAAAACGACATCGAGCAAAAATACGGGCGCAGCCGCGACTTTATCGAACGCGCACGCGCGCAGATCGCCGACAAGCTCACAGAATCGGGCATCACCTTTTCGCTTGAAGGACGCGTCAAGTCGGTTTACAGCATCTACCGCAAAATGTATGAGCAGAACAAAAGTTTTGTCGAGATCTATGACTTTTACGCGCTGCGCGTGATCGTTGACACCGAACCGGAATGCTACGCGGTGCTGGGCATCATCCACGACATGTTTAAAATGATACCCGGGCGGTTCAAGGATTACATTTCCACCCCAAAGCCGAACATGTACCGTTCGCTGCACACCACCGTTATCGGGCGCAACTCGATCCCCTTTGAGGTGCAGATCCGCACGTGGGA
>DHAH01000044.1:422-722 GCA_002397345.1 Clostridiales bacterium UBA4959 | reverse complement strand
GATCCGCACGTGGGAGATGCACCGCATCGCCGAATACGGCGTTGCCGCGCACTGGAAATATAAATCGGGCGAAAACGAGAGCCGTGAGGATATCGACCTGAAGCTCAACTGGATCGCCAAGCTCATCGACGCCGAAGACGACACGCGCGACCCCGACGAATTCCTGCGCGCGCTGAAAATCGACATCCTGCACGACGAAACTTTTGTGTTCACGCCCAAGGGCGACATTATCACGCTGCCGCTGGGTGCGACTGTCATCGATTTTGCCTACGCCATTCACTCCGAGGTGGGCAACAAAAT
>DHAH01000044.1:0-210 GCA_002397345.1 Clostridiales bacterium UBA4959 | reverse complement strand
CACTCCGAGGTGGGCAACAAAATGACGGGCGCGAAGATAAACGGTATGATCGTACCCATCGACCGCATCCCGCAAAACGGCGAAATCGTGGAGATTTTAACCTCGGCAACGTCGAAAGGTCCGAGCCGCGACTGGTTAAAAATCGTGCGTACCGGTGAAGCGCGCACCAAAATCCGCCAGTGGTTTAAAAAAGAAAAGCGCACCGAGAAT
>DHAH01000060.1:20415-27631 GCA_002397345.1 Clostridiales bacterium UBA4959 | reverse complement strand
AACCCCACGTATGCCGATACTGTAATTTATGTGTTGTCCGCAAAACTCGATCCGACTGACGCCGCCGCGCTGACCCTGCGGCTGCTCGAGCATTCGTCCTACACTTATGCGATGATGGCGCGTGATCAGGCAATGTGCGGGTTCGACTATATTTCGCTCGCCAACAACATTCTGCCGATGCGCGACTATTCATTTACTCGCACCGACGGCAGCGAGGCTGTATACTCCGTTTTAAGCAAAAAGGAATATGAATATCTATACAGTCTTGTTACCCCTGCCGAGCAGCGTATTTTGGACGCGTATTTCATTTTGAAAGATCCGCATGACCTTACGCTTGATTCTATACGCCGCAAAAAGATCGCGGAGACTTTCCGCATTGACACCGCGGTATATATATTTGACCCCGAAGCGACCCAACCCGAACGCGCCGCTATCGACGCTATCATTACAAAATACGCGACCGACTATACCTCGGTCTACGCGCTGCCCGTCCGCGAATACCTTGCTTTCCAGGACGAAACGCAAATAGACCGAGCCGCGCTCACCGCCGTGCGCTGTATGCAGTCCTACGGCGTCATCGACGCGGACGCGCTGTTTGAGCCGTACGCCGCGGTTACTTTCGCCGACGCGGTGGAAATGATCGTGCGGCTATATTCCGTGATGGTTGTATATTGACGCGGTATATAATAATATAACCCATTAGCAAACAAAACGATTAATCATTCAGGAGACAGGAAACATTGAAACGACAGATCGTCAACATTGTAAATTTCATACGGGGAAATGAACCGAGAGAGCATATAGACCTGCTTACACCGGTTTTAGAGCAGATTAAGCTGCTTAAAAAGCACAATCTTAAAGGCACCTTCCTGCTCCAGTACGACGCGTTAATTGACCCCGCCTATACGCAGCCGCTGAAAAACGTTTTATCAGATAATATCGAAGCAGGTATCTGGTTGGAGATCGTTCAGCCACTTGTCGAAAAAGCGGGATTAAAATGGCGTGGGCGTACGGTTTGGGACTGGCACGCGCACTGCGGGTTTTTGGTCGGATATACGCCGGATGAACGAAAAAAATTAGTCGATGTTGTTATGGAGGATTTTAAAACGATATTCGGCTTTTATCCGCGTTCACTGGGCTGTTGGGCGTTTGACGCGTACACGCTGGAATACCTCTCGTCAACCTATGGCATAGACGCCGCCTGCAACTGCAAGGAGCAATGGGGGACTGACGGCTACACCTTGTGGGGCGGCTATTATAACCAAGGCTATTATCCCAGTAAAAACAATATACTCTGCCCCGCGCAAACGCGGGAGGAGCAGATTGACACCCCGATTTTCCGTATGCTCGGTTCTGACCCGATATATCAGTATGATTGCGGATTGAACCTCAAGGACGGCGCCGCGGATCTGCAGGGCGTTATCACTTTAGAGCCTGTATATATCGGGGCGACGGGCGGCGGCGGGATTCCGCAATGGGTTGATTGGTATTTTATGGAAAATTTCAATGGAGATTGTATAAATTTCGGCTATACACAAGTCGGGCAGGAGAACAGCTTCGGTTGGCCGGCGATGAAAAAAGGTTTGACGTATCAGATTGAACAAATCGCCAAATTGCGGGCGGAAAACAAGCTCGAGGTTGAAACGCTGGGCGAAACCGGCAGATGGTTCAAATCTGCTTTTGCGCAGACTCCCGCCACTGCCGTTACGGCGCATACCGATTGGCGTAACGAGGGTCGCAAATCGGTGTGGTATAACTGTAAAAATTACCGCGTCAACATATTCGCGGAGCGGGGCCGGTTCTGGATTCGCGATCTATACCTTTTCGATGAAAAATACCGCGAACGCTATTTTGAAACGGTCTGTGATTCTGACAGTCTGCAGTTTGACAATCTTCCGGTTATGGACGGGAACCGCTGGAGCGGTCACGGCGTACGCGCGGGGATATATCCCATGCTCGGACAGGAAGAAATTACTTTTAACGAGCTTCGTTATTCCGAGGACGGAGAAAACGCGATTCTGTGTTTTTACGGCACCGCCTGCGGAGTTATCACAATAACATTAAGACCGGACGGTATCTCGATAATTGCCGGGGAAAACGCGGAAAAGCTGATGCTGCTCCCTCGGTGGGACAACCAGAACCAATCGCTGCCGTCTATTGACGCTTCGTCAAAAAACAGCGTCGCACTGCGTTATAACGCGTATCCGTATTCCGTCACGCTCCGCCGCGGTCGGTTCGGCGACGACTTTGCCGTCTGTGCGGACGGCGGTATGATAGATTTATCAGTGAAATAAAACCGAGCCGCGCGTTTGGAGAATTCCCAAACGCGCGGCTTTATATATACATTGGGACTGGGTGACTATAAAACGGTCACTCAGTCCCATGTATATCTGTTTTTTTACTCTTTATCGACGATTTCTACGTTAACACGGCAGTCGGCGGAGTTTGCCGCCGCTTTCATTACCATGCGGATCGACTTTGCGATTCGTCCATGCTTTCCTATAACCTTGCCCATGTCGCCGTCAGCAACGGTTAAATAAAGCGTAATGTCGCTGCCGTCGGATTCCTCGGTTACGGAAATTTCGTCGGGCTTATCAACAAGTGCCGACGCTATATCGACTAAAAGTTTTTTTAAATCGACCATTTTATATTACCGGGCGGACTCAGCCGCTGATGATGTTCTGCTTTTTGAGCAGCGCGCGGACGGTGTCGGTCGGCTGCGCGCCATTCTCCAGCCATTTTTTCGCTTTTTCGGCGTCGATCTTCACATCCGCCGGATTGGTGAGCGGATTGTAATAACCGATTTCCTCTATGAATCTGCCGTCGCGGGGATAGCGTGAGTCCGCGACCACCAGCCGATAGAAGGGCGCTTTCTTTGCGCCGATACGTCTGAGTCTGATTTTAACTGCCATGGAATTATAAGCCTCCAAAATATTTTTTATAATTTATATCTTAATTTAGATATACCGTTATTTATTTGCGCTTTTTCTTTTTTTGATTTTTTTGTGCCTTTTGCTGCGCTTTCGATATGCGTCCCATTCCGCCCGGCAGCTTGCCCATACCTTTTAAATTCGGCATTCCGCCCGAGATCTGCTTCATCATTTTTTGCGTCGCCTCAAACTGTTTCAGCAGCTTATTAACGTTTTCGACTGTGTTGCCGCTGCCTGTGGCAATGCGCTTCTTGCGCGACGCGCCGATAATCTCGGGTTTGACGCGTTCCTCGAGCGTCATGGAGAGAATGGTCGCTTCCATACGGTCGATGGCGCGTTCATCTATTTTCGAGGCGTCGATGTCACCCGGTTTAATGCCCGGTATCATACCCATGATCTGATCCAGTGAACCCATTTTGCGAAGCTGCTTGAACTGATCTAAAAAGTCATTGAGCGTGAACGAGTTTTCGCGCAGCTTGCGCTCCAGCTCCGCAGCCTTTTTCTCGTCATAAGCGGATTCGGCTTTCTCGATCAACGACAGCACGTCGCCCATGCCGAGTATTCGCGACGCCATGCGTTCGGGGTGGAACGCCTCGAGTTTATCGAGCTTTTCGCCCGTACCGACGAATTTTATAGGTTTGCCCGTCACATGCCGTACCGACAGCGCCGCGCCCCCGCGCGTATCGCCGTCAAGCTTGGTGAGGATCACGCCCGTAATGTCGAGCATATCATTAAAGGTTTGCGCTACATTAACTGCATCCTGACCGGTCATCGCGTCGACGACCAGCAAAATCTCCGACGGGTTCGTCGCCGTTTTTATGTTTTTCAGCTCCTCCATCATCGCTTCGTCGATATGAAGTCGTCCGGCGGTATCGATGAGCACATAGTCATTGCCGTGTTCAATGGCGTTTTTTACACCCGCTTTGGCAATTTCGACGGGCTTCACCGTGTCGCCGAGCTGGTATACAGGCACGCCCGCCTGTTCGCCCACGATTTGGAGCTGTTTTATCGCGGCTGGACGGTAGACGTCGCACGCGACGAGCAGCGGACGCTTACCCTGCGATTTTAACATAGCGGCGAGTTTCGCGGCGTGCGTGGTTTTACCCGCGCCCTGAAGTCCCGCCATCATTATGACCGTCGGCGGGTGGGATGAAACGTTCAGTTTCGCCGCCGTACCTCCCATCAGCGCGATTAATTCTTCATTGACGATTTTAACTATCTGCTGCGCGGGAACAAGACTCTCCAGCACCTCTGCACCGACAGCGCGTTCGGTGACCTTCGCCACAAAATCGCGCACCACTTTAAAGTTTACGTCGGCTTCAAGCAGCGCGAGTTTTATCTCACGCATTCCCTCTCGCACATCCGCTTCGGTCAGCTTGCCTTTATTTCGGAATTTCTTAAAGGCATCCGACATTTTATCCATTAAACTTGAAAACATCTTCTCACCAGTCCGGGGTTATTTTTCGAGCAACTCTTTTGCGATGTCTATCACCGCTCCGACCTCGGCGGGCGACAGCTTACGCAGCCGCTCAAGCCGTGCGATCAATTTCGCCATGTCGTCCTTCATTTCGCCGAACCGCTCGAACAGGTGCAGCTTGTCCTCAAGCTCCATGATGATACGTTCGCTTTTCTGGAGCCGGTCACGGACACCCTGGCGCGATATTGCGGTATTTTCCGCAATCTCGGCAAGCGAATAGTCGTCGTTGTAGTACATATCCATCGCTTCGCGCTGCTTTTCGGTCAGTACATCGCCGTAAAAATCGAGCAGCATGACCATTTTGTTTTTATCCGTCATTCTATCGCGCCCTCCTGTAAAGCGTTATACATTACAATTATTATATCACAGCCGCTACGCGTTGTCAAGTAAAGTTTTATAGATTTACAGAATTATTGATTAATAATTACACCGGCTGATGTGCCCTTTTCAGACACTCGTCAAATACATTTTTAATTTTCTCTTTTGTCGCCGCGCCTTCGTGGAGTTTTTGAGCGCCGTAATAAAACGTCGGCACATAATAATAGTCATATCGGTTGGCAAGCTCTTTTTCTTTCTGCTCGTCAATGATTCTGATATTTATTTTGCCGTATTCGGGATTTTCGCGCACCAGCTCGTCCGACCATTTAAGCGCTTCGATGCAATAGGGGCAGTTTTTTAATATAAAAAGAATAAGTTCCATGTTTTTTCACTCCGCTTGTGGTTTTTTTACAGTATATAACAGCCTATTACAATAATCAACTTGATAAATGTTAAAACTTATACTTAAATTCGATTATAAACTCGGTAAAAATCCGCGCCAAAAGCTTGAATATATAGGTTTTGACGCGGATTTTTTTCATTAGTTATCGAATTTTAATATTAGTTATCGAATTTTAATATTATTTATCTCTGATTCGATTTTTTCAACCCATGGTTGTTGTCACGTCAAATAACGCTACATTGTTTTTCCATAATATCCATGATATAATATACTTACAAAAGTGCTTTTGAATATTTTTACAGAGGTGTCCCATGAACATTGGTGAGACCATTAAAAAACTGCGCCGCGAACGTGACATGACGCAGGAGCAGCTTGCGGAAATTTGAATATCACAACACAAGCAGTGTCGAAATGGGAAACGAACCAATCGCTGCCCGACATCCCGCTTGTCCCCATGCTAGCGAATATATTCGAAACATCAGCGGATGTATTGCTCGGTGTCGATGTAGACGCTAAGGAAAAACGGATAGAAGAAATTGTTGCGAAAGCTCGTGAATATTCCTGTAAAGGTTATGACAAACAAAGTGCAGAAATTTTAAAAGAAGGTTTAAAAACATATCCTAACAGCTATACTCTGATGCAACAAATTATGTCAAACATCTGGAGTTTGCGTGATGAACCGGAAAACGCAGACAAAAGAGACGATATGACAAACGAAGTAATACGGCTCGGTGAAAAAATTCTTGCGGAATGTACTGCAGATTCGGTAAGATTAGGGGCAATGCAAATATTATGCTATACTTATCCGGATATTGGAGAAGAAGAAAAAGCCGTTGAATTAGCCAATAAAATGTCACCATCATATTTATCGAGCAGCAATTTATTGGCTGAAATCTACAAAGGCACAAAAAAATTCGATATCATTCGCAGTAATATATTCAATCATATCGACAGTCTTTTATTTGACATGACCCGTAACAATGCTCCGCTCGACGACGGCAGCAAACCGTATTCAACGGAGGAACTCATCGAAATCAATAAAAAAGCAATTGCATTTATAGACTTAATGATCGAGGACGGCAATTACGGATTTTTTCGTCAACACATATCATTGAAGCATATCGATATAGCGATTTTTTACGCGCGTTTGTTCGATTACGAAAATGCGGTCGAGAACCTGAAAATCGCTGCAAAACACTCCATTATAAATGATGAAGAGTGCAATTCGGATAAAAAATATACCTGCTTGCTTTTACGCGGCATGGAAGTTGGCGGTGTCGGTTATAATACAGAAGATAACGATTCCCTGCACCAGCTTAAAGAAATGAAAAGCCCCGCGTTCGACCCCATCAGGTCTCGCGCCGACTTCGTCGCAATTGAAGAAGAGCTTAAAAAGCACGCGAAAAAGCATTAAAAAATTTAGGACGGTTGTTTATACAGCCGTCCCGTTTTTTTATTTATCCTTTATAAAACCGATACTTCTCCACGGCGTCGAGCACCGCCGCCATGTTATCGAGCGGTATCTCATAATTGAACTCGATGTTCAATCCCAGCCCGCCCTGCGGCAGGTAGAGCGACTCCACGCACTCCGCGACGTGGTCGAAGAGCTGCGAGCGCGTCCCGAACGGGAAAAGCTGGCGGTCGAGGTCGAGGTTGATGGGAATTATTTGTTCTTTACGGCAGACGCGCACGAGGTTGTCGATACCGTTGGCGCGGAATTGCGGGTTTATCATATCCACTCCGCATTCGACAAGGTCAGGCATAATCTCATATATGCAGCCGTCCGTATGCATGTAGACAAGCAGTCCCGGTTTTGCCGCCTTAAGCATACCATACAGCACGCGGAAACAGGGCTTCATGTATTTGCGCCACTTTACCGGACCGATGGCAAGCCCCTTCTGCATTCCCAGATCGTCGCCGAACCCCGCCCATTCGCCCAGATGCGGGATTATCGCCGCGAATTGGTAGATGTTGTACTCAAGCACTTTGTTAATCAGCGTCTGGATTGCATCGCCATCTTCTGCGAACATCATCATGGCGTTCTCGAACCCGCACAGGTCGAGCAGACGCAGGTACATAAAACCATTC
>DHAH01000060.1:15868-20277 GCA_002397345.1 Clostridiales bacterium UBA4959 | reverse complement strand
TGAACGCTATCGTGACCGGTCACGATAGCGTTCATGCCTTCATCGACGTTGCTCCAAACGCAGCCCCATTCGTCGGCACAGCCGCCCAGCCGATAAAAGGGGTTAAGATCATCGGTTACCTTTGATAAATCCACCTGCCTGCCGCCGAAAAATTGCGGGTAGCAATCGGTCAGCTTTTGCAGCTCCGCGCCGTATTTCATCCACGCGGCGGGCAGAATGCTGACCGACACGGGAATAGTTTCCGGATATTCTAACTTTATCGATTTTATAAAGTCTGACATTATTATTTCCTCCGTATGTTGAAAAAAGTCGTGTAATGTAATATAATAGTTATATAAATAAATTGTACATTTAATAACTATAACAAAAACAAGAATTCTATGTTTGAATTTGTTATGCTCATTATATCATGAATGTGATTATCAGACTTTCATAATAATATGATGTTATTTTAAAGCGCAAATCCAAGATGGAGGACTGTTGACGCCGCGTCAGCGCATGGCATTTCATATGGAACGAAATAAAAGACGGACAATCGAAAGCGCGGAACTTGCCGAAATTGGCGTATTGTATATCGGCACTTACCGGTATCTGCGCCCCATGCCGTCGCTTTCGCCGCATGACCACGGTCCCGCAACCGAGATATGCTATCTCGAAAAGGGCAGCCAGCAATACTCAGTCGGCGGGCGCGATTATAATATTAACGGCGGCGAGGTTTTTATTACCCACCCCCACGAGCCGCATTCAACCGGACAATCGAACCAGGCACGGGGCTGCCTGTATTGGCTGCAGCTTGATGCCGGCTGTCCCCGACTGCTCGGTCTGTCGCCCGAAGACGCCGAGCTGGTCGGAGAATGTATCCGCTCTCTGAACGCGCGCACTTTCAAGGTATCGGACGAAACGGGTCGGCTGCTTATCGCCGCGTTTAACGACCTCGCCAGCGGCAGTCCGCTGCGATTTATCGGCGCGCGTTGTAAACTTGTATTATTTATATTCGGGATTGTTACCGATATGGCGGCGTATAAGTCAGATGATGATATCTCCGTCGAAATCAAGCGTTGTCTTGACGAAATCGAGGAGGGGATACGGGGCGAGCAGACCACCTCCGAGCTCGCCGCGTCGCTTAATTATTCTGAATCATATTTCAAGCAAAAATTCAAACGCGAGGTGGGCATACCGCCGCGCGAGTATATATTGCGCCGTAAAATCGAACTGTCAAAACCTTCGCTGCTCATTGCCGGACGCACCATTACCGAAACCGCGCTCGAGTTCGGATTTTCGTCAAGCCAACATTATTCGCGCGTGTTCCGCGACATCACCGGCATGTCGCCCAGCGAATTTATACGCATGTCGCGGGAATGACTTCGTCACGAAACGCAGTTTATTTAGTATTTTGATTTTTATCGTAAAATAAAGAGTGAAAATGTGATGAACACAGCAATCCGAGCGGCAACACCCGAAAACGCCGAAGCAATCTTAAACATCTACGCGCCGTATATAACCGACACCTGCGTTTCATTTGAAACAGAAGTGCCAACTCTTGTGGAATTTACGAAAAGAATTGAAGGTATCCTTGAAAATTATCCTTATCTCGTTTACGAAGCGGACGGCAAGATCGCGGGTTACGCATATGCCTCAAAGCACCGGGAACGTACCGCGTATCAATACAGTGCCGACGTTTCAATTTATATCGCTTCGGAGTATCAAAGGCGGGGTATAGGTAAAAAACCCTACACGAATTTATTTGACATTTTAAAAGCGAACGATATTTTTACGGTGTATGCGGGAATAACACTGCCGAACGACAGCAGCGTCGGCTTGCACAAATCGCTCAGTTTCCACGAAGTAGGTGTTTATCACAATGTGGGTTACAAATTTGGAAAGTGGCTTGATGTTTTATGGATGGAAAAACCTCTGAGAGCATATGATATGCCGAATTTTTATTAATAATAGAATCCCCGCTTCGTCACAGGCGGCGAAGCGGGATTTTTATAAATATATTTTTACTCGGCTAATGCGGCTTTAATCGCGAGCGCGCACTCGACGCGCTTGCGCTCAAGCTCGCAGGTGATGGCATATGGTTCTGATATCGTACCGTTGTATTTGTGGTTATTCGCCGCGCAGCCGCCTCCGCAGAAATATTTTGCCCAGCAGTCGCGGCATGTTCCGTTTGAGGTTATGTTGTGTCCGGCAAATTGCTTTTGCATGTCACGGTCGAATGTATTGTCATATACGCTGCCCATCTTCATGGGCGTAAATTCGACAAACTGGTGGCAAGGATAGATATCGCCGTCGGGTGTGACCGCGACATATTCGCTGCCCGAGCCGCAGCCCTTGCAGCGTTTATAAACGCACGGCCCGCCGTCAAGATCGATCATGAAGTGGAAGAAGTTAATGCTCCGCCCCGCGCGGTTGCGTTTTATCAGCTCGCGCGCGAGTTTGTCGTATTCGGCGTAAATACGGGGCAGATCCTCACGTCTGATCGAAAGCTCATCACGCTCGTCAAGCACAACAGGCTCGACGGAGATTTGGTCAAAACCCGCGTCGGCAAGCGCCAGTACATCGGAAGTAAAATCGAGGTTGGCACGCGTAAATGTGCCGCGAACGTAATATTCGCCCTCTCCCCGCCGCTCGACAAGCCGTTTGAATTTCGGCAGTATCGTGTCATATGTGCCGCTGCCGTCCTCGAAGGTGCGCATTTTATCGTTTACTTCCCTGCGTCCGTCGATGGACAGCACCACGTTTGAAAATTCGGCGTTGATAAAATCAATGCTCCCGTCGTCGAGCAGCGCGCCGTTGGTGGTGATTGTAAAGGCAATACGCTTATCAAACTCGCGCTCGCGCTGCCTGCCATAAGCGACAAGTTCCCTTATCATACCGAAGTTGAGCAGCGGTTCGCCGCCGAACATATCAACCTCGAGGTTATGTATCTTCCCTGATTTTTCGAAGAGAAAATCCAGCGCCTTTTTACCTGTTTCAAGATCCATCAGCTTGCGGCTGCGGTTGTAATCGCCGCCATCTGCGAAACAATAGCGGCAGCGCATGTTGCAGTCATGCGAAACGTGCAGACACATTGACTTCACAACACCCGACGGCGGCATTTTATATTCGGCGTCGGGTGAGTATAACAGACCTTCTTTATATAATTGATAAAGCTCTGCATACGCCTCCGCGACCTCGGAGCTGTCGTATTTAGCAAGCTGATAACGCAGGCTGACAGGGCATTCGGGTTCGAGTGTCACCTGCCCGCTGCCCGAAGGCGGAGCGATCCGCCCGAGCAGCTCGTAGGAAAGCTCGCTCAACACATGAACCGCTCCGCTCGGTACGTCAAGCGCGATGCGCTGCCCGCAGCACTTGAACGTGTGAACATTATACATCATTTTAATATACCAATAAATCCATAACCCAAGCTTCACGCAAGCGCGAAACTTGTCTTGCGGGAGTTACAGCTCTCACAATTTTATTTAACGTTATCCTGCTTTTTGGCATCGCGCGCGCATTTCTGGTTGGCGACTGTGCAGGAGGTCTTGCATGCCGACTGGCAGGATGCCTGGCATTCGCCGCAGCCCGCTCCGACGGCGCGCTTCACAAGTGTAGTTTTATTAAGTGTCTTAACGTTTTTCATCTTTTTAATTCCTTTTATAATTATTTTATCAATATGCGAATAAATGAACCCGTTTTGCGAGCCGGTATGAAACCCATGCACTGCAGCGTTTAACGCCCGGCGCGCGCGCGTTTTGCCTTGCGGCGTATCTGCGACGCCGACGGCGATCTCGGTCGGCACATATGCGCGACCAGCGCGGATACACCCGCCGTACACAGCGAAAACGCAATATTAAGCGGTGTACCAAACCCTTCTCCGGGTAAAATTATGCCCGTAATCAGCAGCACCACCGCGAAAATAAATCCGGCGGCAAGCCCGCAGGCAAAGGTGTTGTCAGTATATAGACGCGAGGCGGCAAGCCCGCACGACGCGGCTGATAATGCCAGCGCGGCAACAGCGAAAAATGTCAGATATTTATCCGGGTCTTCAAGGTTATATGCCGCGACTCCGAGCACAAGCAGCAGTCCCGCCGCTGCGAGATATGCGATTCCGGCAGATAATACCGCGCTTTTAAACAGTTTAAAATCCATTTCTACGCACGCTCCGTATAATCATTATTACATAAATATGAAGGCGTGCATAAAAATATGAATTGTTTGTCCGGTCAATTTATCAGACGCGATAAACGGCAAAATTATTTTCCGTTTTTCTCTTTTTCCTCGACGGCTATTTCGGATGCTTTCACGTCAATAGATTTTATCGCGGAACGTAAAATACGCAGTTTAGTTTTGTCGCCGCCCGTTTCGATCATGACTGTTTCTTCTTTAATGCTGATAACCTTGCCGATGATGCCGCCGACAGTGGT
>DHAH01000060.1:13358-15730 GCA_002397345.1 Clostridiales bacterium UBA4959 | reverse complement strand
TCGTTTATCTGCTTCTCCTGCTTCTTCTGGGGACGGTATAGGAAAAAGTAAAAGACGCCGAGCATGAGAACCAGCATTATAATGGTTATCCAGCCGTTGCTACCTCCGGGCGTCGTCTGTGCGACATCAGCCGCTCCAGTAGCTTCCGCTAAAAATAATATCATTTGGGTTTCCTCCGGATTTTATAATCAATCACTGTATTATAATATACGACGTTCCGCATTTCAAGGATATTTTGTAAATTCTGTCCGCATGCGGCGCTGTACAGAGTATCGTCCATAAAAAGGTTTTATAAACGTCTCTGACACGCTCCGCTTCCGGACAGTCATGCTTTTTTAAAAAGCAACAGTATCTTCGTTTTTAATTATGCATTATTTTATGCCCGCAATATTCGCAATACGGCGTGTCGCGTTTTAAGGTGAGGGCGGGCAGGTATTTTTCATGCGCGGTGACGCAGCGCGGATTTTGGCACAAACGCTCGTTCGGAATGGCGTATACACAGTTTTTAGGCGCACGGTTCACCAACCCGCCTCCCTCGGTCAGCCGCAGGATCAGCGCCATGCGGATGTACAAGCCGTTTTTCGCCTGTTCAAAGTATTTGGCGCGCGGGTCGTCGTCGACCTCGGGCGAAATTTCGTCTACCTTTGGCAGCGGATGCATTATAATAAGCTCGCGTTTGGCAGTTTTCAGCTTGTCCGCGGTTAAAACATATATGCCCGCCTGCCGGTTGTATTCTTCAGCCGAGATAAACCGCTCGCGCTGGATACGCGTCATATACAGCATGTCCAGCCCGCTCACGCACTCCTCGATTGTGTTGACCTCGCAAAATTCCGCGCCCGACGCACGCAGCTCGTCGACACAATAACCGGGAATACGCAGCGCCGGAGTGGAAATGAGATAAAATTTATTATTCTTATATTTGCACAGCGCTGATAATAACGAATGTACCGTGCGTCCGTTAAGCAGATCACCGCAGACGCCGATGTTCAGACCGTCGCAGCGCCCCAACTCGCGGCGCAGTGTGTACAAATCCGCCATCGTTTGCGTCGGGTGCAGATGCCCGCCGTCGCCAGCGTTTATCACCGGCGCGGGCGAATAGAGCGAAGCCGCGAATGCCGCGCCCTCCAGCGGATTGCGAATCACGATCACATCGGAATAGTTGCTCACGATCTTTATCGTATCGCGCAGACTCTCTCCTTTAGCGACCGAGCTGTTGCCCGGATCGGAAAAACCGATCACCTGACCTCCCAGCCGCAGCATCGCCGACTGGAACGAGAGCTGTGTACGCGTGCTCGGCTCGTAAAACAGTGTCGCCATCACCATTCCGCGCCGCGCGTCGGCATAATCGCCGGGATTTTTACGTATTAAATCAGCCGTATCGCAAAGCGAATCCCACTGTTCAGCGTTAAGCGTATTAAAATCGAGCATATGGCGAAGGGTATCCAAAATTTAAAACCAATCCTTTTCAAAAACTTTCAAAAAATTAATGCCGCCGGCTTGTTTGCGTTCGTAAAAACGCGCGGTGCCGTAGATACGCTTGAAATCGTCGGCGAGCACGGCGCACATCCCAATGTCACTGTAACCATGTTTTATGTGCATATAGCCGCGCAGCACACCCTCGAAAGTCATCGAGCATTTTTCCATCACGCGGCGGCTGGCGTCATTGCCGAATATATATTTCGCTTCAATGCGATTCAGCCGCAGCTCGTTAAACCCGAAGTCGAGCACCGCCATGAGCGCCTCCGGCGCCACTCCTATGCCCCTGTAAGCCGGATTTATCACATACCCCGCCTCGCCGCGGTTATGGGCGGTGTCAAACGAGGTGAATCCGCATGTTCCGATGAGCTTGCCATTGTCCCGCCATACGACGCCCCAATCGAAAAACTCACCGGTTTTGTACTGGGTCTGAACGCTTTCCAAATATCGTTCAGTATATTCCTCATCCGGGTGCGGGTTCCACACCAGATAACGCGTGACTTCTTCAAGCCGGGAATATTCATACATATCCGCGAAATCGGACACCGCAAGCTTGCGCAGCAGCAGCCGCCGGGTTTGCAGCTCCGGCGGCTTTGCAAATATTCTCGTAAGTTGACTTTTATTCATTTATTAATGCTTATTTACTCACCGAATATTTTTCTGAATCTGTCGCAATAATACTGCACGTTCTCCCACTTTGTTCCGGGCGGCAGTCTGTGATCGGGGCATGGTATGAAGCCGCCCAGCTCGACAAGCCTGCGCAGCCGCTCCAGCTCGGCGTCTACCGCCGCGTAGTCACGCGACAGCACGAGCTTGTTCATGCCGCCGACGCCCAGCAGACCTTTCCCGTATTTTTTGCGCCACGGCTCGATCGACGCTTCCCATGTCCCAACCTC
>DHAH01000060.1:12156-13213 GCA_002397345.1 Clostridiales bacterium UBA4959 | reverse complement strand
AACATGACATTAACGCCGTTTTCCAGCCAAATGGGCACCAGCTTATCAATGCAGCCGTCGCAGTCGAGCGACACAATGTCGCAGTCGTATTCGCCCAGCAGGTCAGTCACGCGTTTATACTGCGGGCCTACATACTCGGCGAACACCTCGGGGTTGACAAGCGGACCGTTTTTAAAACAGATATCCTCCCACATGTGCGCGAAGTCGGGGCGTATACCGCACTCGAGCATTACTTTTACACCGTTGTAGTTCAGCTCGCCCACCGCGGCGATAAGCTCGGCGTATAGCTCTTCGTCGTCCGCGGCGAGATATGACAGCGCTTCGACGCCCAGCATATCGCGTATCCAGCCGTAAAAGCTGCCCGCGAAAATGCCGACCGGCTTGTCAGAGGTTTTATTAAATCCTTCCGCGAAGGATTTATAGCCCGCGCGGTTATACCGGTGCTCGCCCGGCGTCAGTTTGGGTTTATACAGCTTCTCCCATGCCTCCCGACCGTCGAGCAGCGTGCCGATGGTTTTGGGGATCGAGATCGCGCCGTCGCGGCGCTGTTCGATCAGCCCGCTGCCGTTTACATATGTAACATTTCCCTCGGCGTCGCGTTCCAGCTCTTTATACTCGAAGCCGGGGTTGAGCGCCCCGCCAACGCTGATCTGCGCGCCCCACTCGAAATCGAACCCAAATTCGCGGAACAAATCGCGGCGGCCGCTTTTATAATCCTTATAATCGGATTCTGTCATCTTCCCTTCGGCAAGCCACACATCGTACAGCTCGCTCCAACTGCCGAAATGCACCAGCGGCATCCGGTCATAATTTTCATAATGGAGTATTGCCTTGACTCTTTCTCTGTCTGTCATGAAGTTATCCTCCGATTATTTTTACAGGTCTTATCTGCATGCAAACTTAATCTTATATATTATATACGCATCTCACGAGATTTTCAATAGTTATAACGTAATTTGTAAATAAATAAAAATTTATAGACATACCTGATTCTTTGTGCTATTATTATTGTATGAATAATATTGCATTTCTCGGCGTCGGCAATATGGCGGGCGCT
>DHAH01000060.1:9491-12023 GCA_002397345.1 Clostridiales bacterium UBA4959 | reverse complement strand
GGCTATAATCGGCGGGCTTTCGGATCGCGAAGGGCTTGAAATACACCTTTTCGATAAAAACCCCGCGCAGTATGACGCTTTTTCCGGACGCGGCTATATTTGCCACGCATCCGCAGCGGAGGCGGTAGCCGCTTCCGACTACATATTTTTATCTGTAAAACCGCAGAATATTATCGAGCTGTTCGGCTGGCTGGAGGGTGTGCCGACAGACGGCAAGGTTTTCGTCTCCATCATGGCGGGCGTGACTATAAACCGCATTACGGAGCTGCTCGGTCACAACGCGGCGGTGATACGCACGATGCCCAACGCGCCGCTGCTCATAGGAATGGGCGTCACCGCGCTGTCGCGCAACACCGCCGTGACTGACGAAGCGTTCGAATTTGTGCGGTGTATCTTCGCGGGTCTGGGTCAAACGCTTGTGATTGACGAGAGTCAGATGAACGCGATAATCTCTGTCACTTCCTCCGCGCCGGCGTATGTTTATATGCTGATAAAAGCGATTTCCGACGGAGCTGCGGAGCAGGGGTTTGACAGCGCCGGTCTGCTTGACGCTGTCTGCGGTATGGTCGAGGGCTCCGCGCGTATGCTCCGCACCTCGGGCAGGACGCCGGAAGACATGATCGGTGTCGTCGCGTCTAAAGGCGGCACGACCGAAGCGGCGCTGGGCGTATTGCGCGAAGGCGGACTCGAGAATACTGTCCGCGCCGCGATGTCAGCCTGCACCAGACGCGCCGACGAATTGTCGGGTATGTAGATTTAACAAAAAAGCCTTGTATTGAGGGTATCTGTAAATTGCGAACCGCACCCCGGCGTATCCCCGCGCCGCCGTCCCTCCGGCATTATCCTATCCGGACACGCATATAAATGGATCGGGTGATGGATGGGATGTATATACAAGGCAGAAAACGGATCTACCTTTTCTTCGGCTGCGTGACCGCTGTCGGCTTCGCGGCGGGGATTTTATTCGGCGGCGAGCTGTCATTGACGCCGCTGTGCGAGATCGGATACACCGGCGGCGGTTTTTCGCCCGCGGTGCTTGCGCTTGCCTTTGCGCGGCTGGAAAAATATCTGCTGCTGATCTTTATGTCGGGCTTCACAGTATTCGCGCCGGTAATTAATTTTATTATATCGCTTTACCTCGGCGCGAGCGCGGGTCACGCGCTATCCATGCTTTGGCTAACGCGCCCGTCGGTTATCGTTTATGTTGTTCAAGGCGTTGTCATCGCCGCAGCCGCGGCTTTATATATGGACACCTGCGAAAAATCGACTACGCACAGGCTGACGCTCGGCTCGTCTGCGCCGTCGGTCAGAGCAATGCTGTCCATGACCGAGACTCGGCGTTATATAATCTATTTCTGCGGCGCGACGCTGTTCATGGCGTTGATTTCATCAGCGTTATATGCGCTTAATTTAATAATACATAATTAATTTAAGCGTATTATTAATTCTTGTAATTCCCGAAAGGCGACGTTTAAAAAAGATGGCTAAAAATAAAAAGAAGAAAAAGCATTTCCTATACAGTCTGTTCAACCCCGCATATGACGGCAAGGGCGTACCCAAAAAGAATTTTGACCCGGACGCCCCCCGCAATTTGTTTTTATTTTTCAAAATGTTTTGGCGTAACATTTCCAACTTGTTTACGCTGAATATGATCGCGGTGCTGGGTAACTTCCCCGTGCTTATTTTTATGTTCGGGCTGAGCGGCAACCTAAATATTGAGGTGCAGACAGCTTCTTCGCTGCAATATGGCGCGTTTTACGGCGTATTCCATAATATGCCGCTTTCGCCCGCTTCCGGTTCGCTGCTCGGCGTATACGGCATACCCGCGGCAAAACAAATTTTAACGCCCGCGACTTATGTGATGTTCGCGCTCGGAGCGTTGGTGCTGCTCACCTTTGGTCCGGTGCGCGCGGGCGTAACTGTTGTACTGCGCAACATTGTACGCGGCGAACCGCTGTTTTTATGGCATGATTTTACTAAAGCCGTAAAACGCAACTGGAAGCAAGCATTGATACTGGGTATAATCGACCTTATCGCAAGCGCGCTGTTTATTTTCGACATTATTTTCTTTTTAGCTAACGCCGGATCGTTTTCCTGGAACATGATGCTCGCCGCGATGGTTGTAATCTTTATATACTACACTATGATGCGGTTTTACATGTATCCGATAATCGTTACTTTTGATTTAAAACTCATTAAGGTGTTTAAAAATTCGCTTATTCTCGCGCTGCTCAATTTCAAACGCAACATCGCCGCCGTGCTGGGTATCGGCGCGCTGCTGTTCTTCAATTACTACGTATTCTTATTGTCTATGCCGCTGGGTATAATGGTTCCGTTTGTTATTCTCTTCGCCGCCGAAATGTTCATGGGTATTTATGCCGCGTGGCCGAAAATCAAGGAAACAATGATCGATCCCTTCGATTCGGGCACACCCGACGAGCCCGCACCGCCGCCCGAAGAGCCGGTATTCCGCGACATGGGCTAAAATGTTGTACGGAGAACGGGGACGCGCTTGGGGGCATATGATGCCCC
>DHAH01000060.1:9323-9447 GCA_002397345.1 Clostridiales bacterium UBA4959 | reverse complement strand
AATTTTTTACTGTTATTTCTGTGTTCTTATAATTTTTATTGCATAAAATATAGCCGCTTATCTGGATATTCCTCCATATAAGCGGCTATATTCTGTTTTTACCCAGTATTGCGGGGGTCTGGGG
>DHAH01000060.1:5114-9213 GCA_002397345.1 Clostridiales bacterium UBA4959 | reverse complement strand
TCTCCCCCCCCCCAGCGTACCCCGTTCCCTCGTATCCCTATAGCTGCACCTGTACAGTCACGAATTGTTTCGCGTTTGCGCTTACTGTGATTTTGCCATCCGCGACGGGCGCTTCGGCGAGCTTATTGCCCAGCAGGTCGACGTATACGGCTGATTGCACCGGCTGACTGAACGAAAGTGTGAAGCTCTGCGCGCTGCCCGATGTTTCGAGCAAACGCACCTCCAGCCCGCCCTCGATGCGGCGCGTAGATGAAAGCAGCATCGTGTCGCTGCCGATATTGATAAACGAGCCGGCGCGGGGCAGCGTACCCGTTGCGTTATCATTATAATAAATCGAGACAGGCGGATTGCGCCACGTCTCGCCGTGCAGAAACGCCTTTGCGGGACAGCAGTCGGTCAGATTCAGCGCATATTCAAACTCGAGCGGACGCAGCAGCGCCGTCAAGCGCGTTTCGTGCCACGTTTCAACCGCCGGCGAGCGCATCAGCGTCAGCGCGACTGTACGCGAAGCGTCGTCAGTCACCTCGACTTCATACAAACCCTTGGCGTATACCGAAACGCCGTTTGTGCCGTCGGTGATATAGGTCACGCCCTGCGACGGATGGACGAAGGTTTCTTCCTCGGCATGCTCTGTATAATCCCCGGCTGATACGTCCCAGCGGCACATGTCAAAGGGAGTTTTTGTATAAAATTCATCGGCTGCAAGCCCTGTCGGGAACAGCACACGCAGGCGATGCTCGCGCGCGGTGTTTTCAAACGCCGTGCGGAAAGAGATCACGGGATTGTCTTTTGTTATTGTAATATCGGTTATAAATTCGAGCGTTTTTGTTTCGGGCGCTATTTTGCCACGTTCTCCGTTAAGCGATGGTACCTCAAGAGTCTTTGTGACGCGCAGCACCGTCCCGAGCGGGCCGTCGGAGATTACCGCGAAGCGTTTCGCTGCGCTCATATCGCATACGCGCGCGTCAAATCGCGGATGGCGATAGTTCCAACCGTCGCCGGCGTCGCCGCAATCCTCGAACATATGCAGACCGTTGTATTTTTTACCCGTCGCCTTGACAGTCGCGTTTATGCGCCCCGCGTCGTCAAACTCAAGCTCGTAGACGCCGTTATCGAGTTTATTATATGCAGTCATAAGGCTGCCCGCCAGCCGCTTGGGATGCGTGACGTCTTTTATGCCGTAATTGTATTCGTCAAACCCGTTGCCCGGCACGACCTCGTAACCCAGCGAAGCGTAACCCGCGCCGGGGATTTTTCCCTCGAGTATAACAGTGCGTTCCTCATGCGCGTGCGCCTGGATCAGCCTGCGCAGGCGGTGGATGGGCTGCGTATATACGTGGGTCGAGATCGTCTGGAAGCGCAGCTCCGCGCCGTTTTCATCGTAAAAACGCACGTTATCACCCGCTCCTGCCGGTGTGATGAGCTTAACAGGGAAGCATCCCTCAAGCGCCTTCTGCGCGGGATTGAATACCAGCACACTGCCGTTTTTAGCCATCGGGCCGGGCATCACCGACCGCGCCAGCTCCTGCATAGCGTCGCGCAGCATCAGGTTGCCGATTTCGCGCGTTTGCTTGAAGCGGTTTAAATTATCCTCATGCACCTCCGACGCCGAGCAGCCGCAAATCGAGTCGTGCGGCTGGTTTTGGAGCAGATAATCCCACGCGTGCGTCAGATAACCCCCGCGCGGCGACGCGAAATATTCATTTTCGCCGAGCGGTGTCTTTGTGTCCGGAGTTTTAATGCCATGCATATATGTAAACGCGTCGAGCGGCTCGGCATAATTTGTGAGCAGCCGCTCGCACTCGTCGTTTTGCTGCTTGAGGATCACCATCGACGACAGCACGTTTTTAAGCACTTGGTTATTGACGCCGGTATAAGCCAGATTATATAACGGACCGGTCAGTGTTTCAAGCTCCGCGTTGCGCTCTTTAAGCGCATCAAAATACTCGTCTATGCGGCAGTGTTTAAATTTCACGCCCGGAAGTTCGCGCTCGAACAGCTTTATCATGCGCGGCAGGGCGCGTTCGGCGTCCAAATGATCGCAGCCGTCCATCATGAGGATGCAGTCGGAAGTCGCGAGCGGTATCGAATGCTCAAGCAGGTGTTTCATGTGCGCCACAAGCCGCTCGTCTGTGCCGCCGCCCTCCTCGAACGGCCAACGTACCGCGAAATAGAAATTGGAATACGAGCGCTGACGGTCAAGTTTTGCGACAGTGACTTCGCTCCCGTCTGCGGCGCGCCAATTGAACGCGTCGGGCTTGTAGTCGCCGATACCGCGGTACAGCGTCGCCGAGTCAATGCCAAATCCACGCAGCACCTGCGGGAACTGCGAGTTGTGACCGAAAATATCTGTCACATATCCGTTTTTCATCGGTTTTACGCCATATTCGGCACAGATCTTATGCCCGAGCTGTAAATTTTTTATAAGCGATTCGCCCGCGATAAGAAACTCGTCAGGCATTACATACCACGGACCGATTACGATTCTGCCATCGGAAATTTGTTTACGCAAACGCGCCTCGTTTTCGGGTCGGATTTCAAGATAGTCGCGCATTATTATCGTCTGACCGTCGAAATGGAACACCTTGAATTCCGGATCGTTCTCGAGCAGGTCGAGCAGGTCGTCGATCAAACGTACAAGCCTGTAGCGGAAGTTTTGAAAGGTTTCGTACCATTCGCGGTCCCAATGTGTGTGGGATACAACATATAGTGTGTAGTCCATAAAATACTCCTTTGATATATTTAGGAGGACGGGGATACAAACCCCCGCACCTCCGGGTATAATTATTTATTGCTATTTATTTATATCTTTTATTTATGCGGTGGTTTGGGGGATCATCGATGTTTTTCGTAAATAGTATTTTAGTTACCCCAACGTATCCCCCATATTCTCCGTTACCCCGGGAACGAGCCGTTTTCGAGCAGATACGCGTATTCCGATGTCGGAGCGCCGCGGTCGCGCAATATGAAGGGCGGCGCAATTTCCAGCGACCGACCCGCGCCGCGGATAGCGGCAACAAGCATCAGGCAAGGCGCGCGCCCCGCTTCGTCGCAGACGAAAACCAGCTTTTTCGGTTCAAGCGACGCAGCCCGCAGCGCGCAGACGAGGTCGACGGCGCGGTCAGGTCGATAAACGATGTAAAATACCCCGCCCCGCCGCAATAGCCGAGCCACTGACGAACAAATCTCGGTGATTCCGCCATTCAGCTCGCGGCGCGCGCCGTCGCGTCCCGGGTCGGCGGAGCGCCGCCCGCTGTCCGCACGCATATACGGCGGGTTGCACAGCGCCGCGTCATAGGCTGCCACTGCACTCGTATTCTGTGCGTATTCCCGTACATCGGCGCATATGGCTGTAATTATATCGGATAAATTATTACGCTCAATATTACGCCCGCACAGTTCGGCAAGCGGCTGCTGTACCTCGAGCGCGTCGATATGCGAAAATTTGTCCCTGTCCGCGCAAAGCAGCGACACTATCCCGCTGCCCGTGCCGATTTCGACCGCCTTGCACCCGGCAGAGCGCTCCGCAAGCGCCGCCAGCAGCAGCGCGTCAGTGCCGAAACGCTGCCCGGATGCTAGCTCGGCGAGCGTGATATTGTCGTTTACTGTTGTAATAATCTCGCCGGTCATTGTGTCATTCTTTTAATCGTTTTAATCATACGGCGTTATTATAACATACATTATTAATATTGTAAACAATAAAAAATCAGCCACCTATGAGGGCGGTACTAATTGAATAAAAAGTACGGGAATACGTTCGAGGACGCTGCCCTCGAGCTCCCGCTAAGGGAAAAGTTCCCCTTGGAACCGCAAATAATAGCAATATTCTAACAATTATTATCTGCGCAATATAACATGCAAAGCGTTTAATTTTTCTACAATGAAAAAAGTTCAGCCGCCCATGAGGACGGCTGAACTTTTATTATTTAATTGCCGGTAAAACTGTATCGCGGAAGAAATCGCGCGCGGTTTCGGCGGGTATGTTATACTCGACGCCGTTAAGCATCACCGATACGCCGCTTTTACTGCACATCCGCATACAGAATGTCGCCTTGAATTCGATTTTATCGCCCAGATTGTATTCTTCAATCATGTGGCG
>DHAH01000060.1:4175-5019 GCA_002397345.1 Clostridiales bacterium UBA4959 | reverse complement strand
TTCTTCAATCATGTGGCGGAAGGTTTGGACGACGTTATGCGCGCCTTTTACATGGCACGCGCTGCCGATGCATACGCTAAGCTCAGTCATTGCCGTGTTCCCTCTCCCCTGCGGAATGTGTGCCGTAATGGACATGCAGCAGCTCGTGGATGTGACCCTTGAGTATCCCGTCATATAGAGCGGTCATCAGCGGGTTTTCTTCCGAGCGGCGGATGCTCGAGGTGCTGTCAGCGGTATAAATCCCTTCCGCGCGGTCGTGTTTACCCTCGGCTGCGGTGAACGGCTGACCCGCGCCGCATACACAGCCGCCCGGACATGCCATAACCTCGACAAGGTCAAAATGTTCGCCAGCCTTGATGGGCCCGATGATGTTTTCCGCGTTGCGCAGTCCGCTGACTACCGCGATGTGCAGCTTTTTATCGCCGTAAGGCACGTTAAACTCTTTAATGCCCTCGCCGCCCCTCGCGCCGATGTTTGCGAGCTGCAGGAGTCCCGAACGCGATTTGTTGCTTGACACCCTGCGGAGCACAGCCTCGGTGACGCCGCCAGTAACACCGAAGATAACGCCCGCGCCGGATATGGTGCCGAACGGCATGTCAACGGCTTCGGGAGCAAGCTCGTCAAAGATAACGCCCGATTCCTTTATCATGCGGATCAATTCCTGTGTGGTTATCACCGCGTCAACGTTGGGCATTCCGTCCATCTTAAACTCGTCGCGCTCTGCCTCGAACTTTTTGGCGGTACAGGGCATAACTGAAACGGAATAGATACTGCTTGGGTCTACACCTAGTTTTTCAGCCAAGTAAGTCTTGGAAATAGCCCCAAACATTTGCTGAGGTGATTT
>DHAH01000060.1:3805-4132 GCA_002397345.1 Clostridiales bacterium UBA4959 | reverse complement strand
TTTGGCGGTACAGGGCATAACTGCGACATGGAACAGCTTTTGTGACTCGTATTTATTAAGTTCCTTGAGCACCGACGCGAACATTTCCATCGGCGAGCGGCAGGTTGAAACATTGTGCAGCAGCTCCGGATGCTTCTTTTCGCAATAGCGTACCCAAGCGGGGCAGCAGGAGGTGAAAATCGGTAAATCTTCGCCTTTTTCTATTCTGCTCAGGAATTCTTCCGATTCTTCAAGCACCGTCAGGTCGGCGCCGGCAGAGGTGTCATACACCTCGTCGAAACCGATGCGGCGCAGCGCGGCGACTATCTTGCCCATGGCGTTTTCGCC
>DHAH01000060.1:0-3671 GCA_002397345.1 Clostridiales bacterium UBA4959 | reverse complement strand
ATCTTGCCCATGGCGTTTTCGCCGTCGCGCAGCTTTAATTCGCGGCCGATCGCGACGCGTACTGCGGGCGCGATCTGCGCTGTAACTTTTATGTTCTTGTCGTCGATGGCTTTCCAGACCTTCGCGGTGTCGTTGCGCACCACCAGCGCGCCTGTCGGACACACCGCCGAGCACTGACCGCAGCCCACGCAGGGCGAATCGGCTATCGGGACTTCAAATGCCGTGCTGATAACCATTTTCGAGCCGCGGCGCGCGAAATCTATCGCGCCGACGTTCTGGATCTCGTTACATTCGCGCACGCAGTCGCCGCAGAGTATGCATTTGCTTATATCTTTGACGATGCACAGCGACGAATCGTCAACTATCGGTTTGGGTGATGTGTTGGGGAAACGCACGCCTTCGATGTGGAACGCGTCCGCCAGATCCTGAAGTTTGCATTTGCCNNAACGTCTGGATTTCGTTGCACATCCGGACGCATTCGCCGCAGAGAATGCATTCGCTCTTGTCTTTCACAATGGAGAAAGAAGAATCGTCAATCTCCGGCTCCTCCGCCGTGTTGTGGAACGCCACATGGTCCACGCCATACTGGATGGCATATTCCTGAAGTTTGCATTTGCCGTTGCTGTCGCAGGTGGTGCAGTCGCGGCAGTGGTTGGCGAGCAGCAGCTCGAGGATCATTTTGCGGTATTTACGCAGCCGCTCGGTGTTGGTTCTCACCGACATGCCGGCGCGCGGCGGCGTCGAGCAGGCGGCGTCAAGCTGCCCGCGCTCGTTTTCGACCATGCACATGCGGCACGCGCCGTAAACTGAAAGCTCGGAATGATAGCAGAAGGTAGGCATTTTCACGCCCGCTTTGCGTATCAGCTCAAGCAGATTTTTTTCATTTCCAATCTCGACGGGCATTCCGTCAATATTTACAAATTCGCCTTTCATTTATAACTAATACCTCAATCGCATTTATATCGCGGGCGGTCGCTCCTACCCCTGTAACAGGCGGCAGAGCCGACGCCCCTGCAACAATTAAACTGTTTTAATCGCGTGGAACGGGCACGATATGATACACGCCTCGCACTTAATGCACTTGTTTTGGTCAATCACGAACGGTTCTTTAATCTTACCCGAAATCGCGTTGACCGGGCAGACCTTCGTGCACTTGGAGCAGCCGCGGCATTCGGTGGGTTCGATGCGTATTTTTTTAAGCTTCTTGCAGGTTCCGGTCGGACAGGTGCCGTTTATATGCGCCACATACTCGTCACGGAAATGCTGCAGTGTGCTGCGCACCGGGTTCGGAGCCGTTTTGCCCAGCCCGCAAAGCGCGGTGGCGATGATCATATCCGACAGCTCGGCGAGCGTGTCAAGATCGCTCATCTCGCCTTTGCCCTCGACGATACGCTCGAGGATTTCAAGCATGCGCTTGGTGCCCTCACGGCAGGGGACGCACTTGCCGCACGATTCGTTCTGCGTGAAGTGCATGAAGAAACGCGCGACCTCCACCATACAGGTGTGCTCGTCCATGACGACCAGTCCGCCCGAACCGATGATGGCGCCGACGGTTTTCAGCGAGTCATAATCAAGCGGCATGTCCAGATGCTCGCGTGTCAGACAGCCGCCCGAGGGGCCGCCGATCTGCACAGCCTTGAACTCCGCGCCGCCGCGGCAGCCGCCGCCGATATCATATATAATCTCGCGCAGCGTTGTGCCCATCGGCACCTCGATAAGTCCGGTATTCTCTATGTTGCCGGTCAGCGCGAACGCCTTTGTACCGGCGTTGCCCGGGCAGCCCATGGATTTGAACCATTCCGCGCCGTGGTTAATGATTTGCGGCACGTTGGCATATGTTTCGACGTTGTTAGGCACAGTCGGCTTGCCGAACAAACCTTTTATAACCGTCAGCGGCGGGCGTACGCGCGGGAAACCGCGTTCGCCCTCGATCGACGCGATCAGCGCCGTTTCTTCACCGCATACGAACGCACCGGCACCGCGGTTTATATGCACATCAAACGAAAAGTCTGTACCGAGTATGTTTTTGCCTAAAAGACCCTTTTCCTTCGCCTGTTTTATCGCGTTCACAAGCCTTGCGACAGCAAGCGGATATTCGGCGCGGACGTATATATAGCCCTCGGTCGCGCCGGTAGCGGCGCCCGCGATCATCATGCCTTCAAGCACGCGGTGGGGGTCGCCCTCCATGATGCTGCGGTCCATGAACGCGCCGGGGTCGCCCTCGTCGCCATTGCACAGGATGTATTTTTGATCCGCTTCAAGACCGCGCACGGTTTCCCACTTGATACCCGCTGGGAAGCCGGCGCCGCCTCTGCCGCGCAGACCGGAATCTTTTACAATCTTAACAACCTCGCTGCCGTTTAAATCGAACAGCACGCGCTCGAGAGCGGTATAACCGCCTATCGCGATGTACTCGTTTATCGATTCGGCGTCGACATGCCCGCAGTTTTCGAGCACGACGCGGGTTTGCTTTTTATAAAACGGAATTTCGCTCTGTTTCGGATAAACCTCGCCGTTTTTATGGTAGGCAAGACGCTCTATAAGTTCGCCGCCTATAACTGTGCGGTCGATAATTTCTTCGCAGTCCTCGATCTTAACTTTGGTGTAAAGCCAGCCCTGCGGCTCGACGCGGAGCAGCGGCCCCATCTCACAAAAACCGTGGCAGCCGCATTTTTTCATACCCACCGTATCGCCGTGCGGTTCTTCCTCGAGCACGACAGAATAAGGCCATCCCCGCTCGGTCATCAAATCTGTCAGACGCTTATATATTTCAAGCGATCCGCCCGCTACGCAGCCCGTACCGGCACAGACCAGCAGTTTTATTTTCTGTTTTTCAAGTGATTTTTTAATTTCATCGCGAAATGTGATTAATTCTTCTCTATTTTTAAACACTTTATATTTCCTCCTTCAGCGTTTTAAGCAGCTCCGACGCTTTTTCCGGCGTCATCGCGGGATAGACCTTGTCGTTGACCGTGATGACGGGCGCAAGTCCGCACGCGCCGAGGCAGGAAACCGTTTCGAGCGTGAAATTTTGGTCGTCGGTCGTCTTTTTGCTCTCGGACAGCCCCAGTTCGCCGCGCAGTTTTTCAAGTATCGGTATCGAACGTCTTACATGGCACGCCGTACCGTCGCAGATTTTAATAACAAATTTGCCCTTTGGCTCCAGTGAGAAGTTTTCATAAAAAGTCGCGACGCTGTATGCTTTCGCTTCGCTGATGCCTAATTTGTTCGACAGATAGGGAAACACTTCGCGCGGCAGGTAATGGTAGTGCTCCTGTATTTCCTGCAATATGGAGATAATCGCGCGCGCGCTGCCGTCGTGCGCGTCAATTATCGCATCCACAGCCTTATAATCGAATTTTGTACTCATCTGATTTTTTTACCTCGGAAAATCTTAAAAATAGTTTACTTTTATCTTCTTGCCCATCTTTTTAAGGCACTCTGTCATTTCCTCGACCAGCTTCATCTTTATATTAAAGTTGATCGGCAGATTGGGGTTCTGGTGCGCGGGGTTGATAGCGCGGCCTACAAAAAAGTTTATGTCCGTTGCGTCTTCGAACAGCATCCGCGCAATCTGCGACGCGCCGTCCCTGCCGTAACCCCAATTTTTATACGAGTCGTTGTCATCCAAATAATTTCTGGCGTATTCGAGCACACGGCTGAAGGTTATG
>DHAH01000139.1 GCA_002397345.1 Clostridiales bacterium UBA4959 | reverse complement strand
CTTCATGCCGAAGGTGCAATGACAGCGCTGCTTAAAGATGCGATTAACCCCAATTTGGTGCAGACGCTTGAAAACACCCCGGCAATTATGCACGGCGGTCCATTTGCAAATATTGCGCATGGCTGCAACAGCGTGCGTGCAACCCGAATTGCTTTGAAGCTTGCAGATTACTGTATTACAGAGGCAGGCTTCGGCAGTGACCTTGGCGCCGAGAAATTTATGGATATCAAGTGCCGTCTTGCGGGGCTTCATCCTTCCTGTATCGTACTGGTGGCAACCGACCGTGCGCTGAAATATAATGGCGGAGTGCCAAAGACGGATACCTCTAAGCCAAATCTGGAAGCACTTAAAAAAGGAATCGTCAATCTTGGCAAGCATATTGAAAATATGAGAAAGTATGGCGTGCCGGTCGTGGTTGCTATTAACCGGTTCCTCACAGATTCGGAGGACGAGCTTTCTTATATTGAGCAGTTCTGCAAAGAGAATGGAGCGGATTTTGCACTGTCCGAAGTCTTTGCAAAAGGCGGAGAAGGCGGACAAGCTCTGGCAGAAAAAGTGGTTTCTGCCTGTGAAAAGCCTTCTGATTTTCATCCGATTTATGAGGAAGATCTTTCTGTTGAGGAAAAAATTGAGACGATTGCAAAAGAAATCTATGGGGCAGATGGAGTTTCCTATTCTAAGCAGGCGAAAAAGTCTCTTGCAGAGATTAAAAATCTTGGCGGGGACAAGATGCCGGTCTGCATCGCAAAAACGCAGTATTCGCTCTCCGACGATCCGGCACTGCTCGGCAGACCGAGCGGGTTCAAGCTGCACGTGCGCGATCTGCGACTATCCGCAGGCGCGGGCTTCGTCGTCGTTTTAACCGGCGCGATAATGACTATGCCGGGTCTGCCGAAAGTACCCGCCGCCAATACTATCGACATCGACGACAACGGAAATATTACAGGATTATTTTAAACGGAGAAACGGGGAACGGGGGAACGCTGGGGGAATTTTTAAGGAAATATTCTCACCCCAATCGCTGCGGCGATTGGGGATGACCCCCTAAAACCTTTTTGAAAAATTTTTTTAAAAAAATTTCAAGCTCAACTGAGGAAACAGAAAACATCGGGCGCGAGCTGGCTCGCAGGATAAAATCAGAGCACAACCTCGAAAAAGAGTGCGTTTTCATTGCCTTTTACGGAGGGCTGGGCGCGGGCAAAACGGCTTTTGTGCGCGGCTTGGCTGCGGAGCTTATCCCGGGTGCGGCGGTGAGCAGTCCGACCTACGCGATCGTAAACGAATATAGGAACAGTAAATTAACGCTCGCCCATTTCGATATGTATCGCGTCGCGGGCGAGGACGATTTGCTTTCCTGCGCCTTCGACGACTATTTCCGACCGGGCGTCGTTATCGCCGCCGAGTGGTGTGAAAACATCGTTTTTGCGCTGCCCGGGAAGTATTATAAAGTCGAAATTGAGCTTATTAACGAAAAACAAAGAATAATTACGATAAAAACCATCGGCTGCACCGCGTAATACGATAATTCTGCCGTGATTGCGCGGAGTAACCTCTTTTCTATAAAATATATGATAATTTTAGCGATTGATACAACCGAAACCACCGCCGCCGCCGCGCTTACCGACGGCGAAACGCCGATTGCGTCCCGCGCGGTAACCGGCACGCTGACCCACAGCGAAACCATGCTGCCGATTATATTGGAGCTTCTTAAAAGCTCCGGCATCACACCCGACGAGGTCGAACTTTTCGCCTGTTCGGCGGGGCCCGGCTCATTTACGGGCGTGCGCATAGGCGTCAGCCTTATCAAGGGGCTGGCGTTCGGACGAAACACAGCGGGCGGTGCGAAAATCCCCTGCTCGGGCGTGTCGGCGCTCGAAGCGCTGGCGTATAATCTACGCGATTTAACGGGCGATATTATCGCCTGTCCCGTTATGGACGCGCGGCGCGGGCGGTTTTATAACGCCCTGTTCGCCGTATCGGGCGGAGCTGTGACCCGGCTGTGCGCCGACCGCGCCGTCACCTCGGATGAGCTTGCCGCCGAGCTTGCGGGGCAATATGCCGACCGCCCCGTCTGTCTTTGCGGAGGAGGGACGGCGCTTGCGGCAGCCGCGTTTTCGGGATCGGATAATGTTAAACCCGCGCCTGAGGGGCTTGTGCATCAAAGCGGCGTATCCGTCGCCGTCTGTGCCTACCGCGACTTTATCGGCGCACGCAAATTTGTGCGTGACGACCTTACGCTCGCGCCTGTTTATCTGCGCCCGCCGCAGGCGGAACAAACGCTGTCCCAATATATTAACCCAAAGGATTCGCAAGTTTGAAAATCATAAATAATAAAACAAGCAGCGCGAAGCGCGTAATACGAAACCACGCGCTCTTTATTACAGTTTTACATGACAAGGGAGTGTGGTTATAAGTTTGAGAACCATAAATAATAAAACAAGCAGCGCGAAGCGCGTAATACGAAACCACGCGCTCTTTATTACAACTTTACATGACGAAGGAGCGTGGTTATAATCATGAACAAAACGCTCGGATTATACCTGCACATACCGTTTTGCCGCAGCAAGTGCGCGTATTGCGATTTTTATTCCGTAACCGACCACGGGTTTACGGCGCGTTATACCGACGCGTTGATTCTTCACATGGAGGATTACGCCCCGGGTGTGAAGAATTATTATATTGACACCGTTTATATGGGCGGGGGCACGCCCACCGTATTGCCTAAAAAGTCGCTGCTCGACGTCATCGACGGCATTTACGGCAATTTCAACGTGCTGGAAACCGCCGAATTTACCGTCGAATGCAATCCCGCGACCGCCGATCGCTCCACATTCACCGCGCTGCGCCGCGCGGGTGTCAACAGGCTGTCGATAGGATTTCAAAGCGCGTGCGACAACGAGCTGGTAAACCTCACGCGCGTCCACAATTTCGACGGTGCTGTCGCTACCTTCGAAGCGGCGCGCAAATCGAAGTTTGACAATATAAATATCGACCTTATGTACGGTATCCCCGAGCAGACTGAACGCAGTCTTGCTCTGACGCTCGACCGTGTGACCGCGCTCGAACCGGAGCACATATCGCTGTACGGGCTGAAGATCGAGCCGGGCACTCCCTTCGCGCAAAAAGCCGACCGGCTCGCGCTGCCCGACGAGGATACGGAATACAATATGTATGCTTCGGCGGTGCGTTATCTTGAGGAAAAAGGCTACCGCCATTATGAAATTTCAAACTTCGCCAAGCCGGGCTATGAATGTGCGCACAACCTGCGCTATTGGAACTGCGAGGAATATCTGGGATTGGGCGCAGGCGCGCATTCCTATTACGGCGGGCGCAGATTCTCGTTCAAGCGCGATATAGGGGCGTACATAGACGCGCTGGAAAACGTGGACGCGGGTGTCGGGATCATCGACGAAGATTATGAAATCGCGCCCATGGAGCGTATCGGCGAATATGTAATGCTGCGTCTGCGCCTGACCGATGGCATCGACGCAGCAGAATTCGAGCAGCGCTTCGGACTGCCACTCGAACGTTTATACGGCAAATATCTTAACGTATACACCGAAAACGGCTTCATGCAGAAACGCGGGAACGCTTACAGCTTCACGCTCAAGGGCATGTATGTGAGCAATTATATCCTCTCCACCATGCTCGACTTTGACGAGAGCGTATACAGTACGCTTTCATCTGGTCTGGACAAATAAATATAAACGGCGGGAGCAAACTCCCGCCCTATAATTAATATGAAAGAAATTTTACTTGCATCCAAATCGCCGCGCCGTGCGGAGCTGCTCGCGCGTATGGGTTACACTTTCGATATCATAGATTCGTGTGTCGATGAAAGTCTTATCACCGCGCAACTGTGTAAAGCTGCGCCGCCTGCACCCGCCGAGCTGGTGCGCGCGCTCGCCATTGCTAAAGCGGAGCGCGCGGCTGCGTTGTCCGGCAGCTCCAACCGTATTGTTATCGCTGCCGACACCGTCGTCGACCATAACGGGCACATACTCGGCAAGCCGCGCGACTCCGCCGATGCGAAAAACATGCTCCTCGAGCTGTCCGGGACAAAACATTTTATCTATACCGGACTGTGCGTCAGGGACGGCGCAAAAATTATCTGTGCCGAAACAATTTCAGCCGCTGTATGGTTCAGGCGGCTGGACGAGGACGAGATCGACGCCTATATCGCGACCGGCGAGCCGATGGATAAAGCAGGCGCGTACGGAATTCAGGAACGCGGCGCCGTGTTCGCCGAACGTATCGACGGCGATTTCTACGCTGTCGTAGGACTGCCGGTATGTAAACTCTCCGTAATCCTGCGCGGTCTGGAATGAGGAGATACGGGGGGTACGGGGATCCGGGGGGTACGGG
>DHAH01000067.1 GCA_002397345.1 Clostridiales bacterium UBA4959 | reverse complement strand
ATCCCCTCTGCGGAGGGGTGGCGCCGCTGCGCCGGGGTGGTCTCTTCGAACGCGTAACGTTTTATTAAATGCTTTCAACGCATTCGAAAAGACCACCCCACCGCCTGCGGGCGGTCCCCCCCTCCTTGGAGGGGATGAGGAGGGAACGGGTCGCGCATTATTTCTTGCTGGCGTCGGCATACATTTGCCACAACTCGTCGATTTTTTTGCCCGTTTTATTCACAAAATACGCGTTCCGGTATTCGCCCGCTTTAATGGTGTCGTTGAGGTCTTTAGGTAGGGTTTCGTCCACGTTTTCTTCAAGCCAGATGAAGAAAGCGGCGGTCACCCTGTATGAATCGGTATATTTTTGCGACTTATCATATTTAGGAAGACTCCAGCCGCCCTTTTTATTGTTCAGTCCGAATTTCGCCCTGCCGTAATCCGCTAAACCCTCGGTGATCCAGCCGGGACAGACATTGCTGCCGTAATTCTGCGCGATATGCACCAGCTCGTGCGTCATGCAGTCCGTATCGTTCGGGTTCTGCTTGATCCATTTTTTGCTGAGGACAATCTTCCCGCCCGATGCATACGCGACCCCGTCGTAATCCGGATCAATTACATATGTAACCTTAAGCATTTTCCCGTCGTTGAAAAAATCGCATATATCGCCGTACACTTTATTGAAGGTGTCCACAAGCACATCTACTGTTTTAGTGGAAATCAGCTCTTTCGATTCGCCGAATTTAAGATATTTATCCGCGAGCGTTTCTTCGACCGTCGTTTCCTCGACTGTTGTTTCCTCGACTGTTGTTTCCTCCGCGGTTACGGATTCGTCCGGCGTCCCCTGAGCGTTATTCGAGCAGGCGGACAGCGGCGACAGCGCGAGCGCTATCAAGAGCGTCGCTATTATTGTCTTCCTAATCATATCATTTATACGTTCGATGCAGCATATTTTTGCCAGAGCTGCTCCGCCGTGAAGCCCGTTTTTTCCGCGAAGTAATCGTCGGTGTATTTGCCGGCTTTCACTGTATTGTTCAAATCTTTAGGTAAATCGGCGTCGATATTCTTTTCAATCCAAAGGAAAAACGCGGCGGACACACGATAACCGTCCGTGTATTTCTGCTTTTCGTTATATTTGGGAAGGCTCCAGCCGCCCTCTTTATTATAGACGCCGAACAGCGCTCTGCCATAATCGGCAAGCCCTTCGCAAATCCAGAAGGGGCATTCAACATCGGCATAATTCTGCGCGACATGTATAAGCTCGTGCGTCATGCAGTCTATGTCCCACGGATTCTTTTTTATCCATTCGGGGTTAAGCACGACCTTGCTCCACGTAGTGTAGGCGACGCCGTCATATTCCGGGTCGATGATATATTCGACAGGGCGCAGTTCGCCATTGTTGAATGTAACGCAAATTCCCTCGTATACCTTGTCAAAGGTATCAATCAGGAGCCGCGCGGTTTCCTCCGGCACATATTTTTTCGATTCGCCGAAGGTCAGGTATTTTTCCGCTGTCATTTTGCTTACCTCGTTATAAAATTAATTTTTTCCATTAGTTGATAAACATCTTCGAG
The DNA here is from genome assembly GCA_002397345.1 of Clostridiales bacterium UBA4959. Taxonomy (GTDB): domain Bacteria; phylum Bacillota; class Clostridia; order Oscillospirales; family CAG-272; genus DTU078. The sequence goes on along the minus strand of DHAH01000067.1, from coordinate 2,184 downwards.
ATTATAATCATCGGTATTACCCAGAACAACTGATACAGGGCGACATAGACGCTCATCACGTCCGCGGACAGACCGAGCGCAAGCAGGAATCCCGACAGCAGCACGCCGATGAGGATCGAAAACAGTTTTATGACTATGTTTGTCTTTGTTATATGCTGCACCTTGTCGCACAGCGCCAGCGTCTGGAGCAGCGACTTGACCGAGCTTTTTGACACTATGCCGCTGTCAATGCGCGGCTTGGTTTCGTTTTGGTCTTTTACACCGCGGCATTTCAGCACCTTGACCGGATATTTATCCAGCTTGATGTGCATACCCAGCATCCTGTCGTCGATGTTGGGGTCGGAGGTTTTTATCCCTACGCACACGCCCGCGTTGTAAAGCTGTTTAAGTATAAATTCAAAATCGGGGTCGATCTGATATTGCACATACAGCTTCGCCGCGACTTCTTCGCCGCAGACCATGTACATTATGCAGACGTCGCCGCCGCCCTCCAGTTCTTCGTCGTCGGAGTCGCGCACCGGCACGAAGCTGTTGCGCCGCAGATACGGCGCGCGTCCCAAATAGATATGTTTGTCGTCGACCGTGGCTTCCAGCCCGTCGGCGGTAATGTCGAGGATCTCGACGTTGTCGGAATGACCCAGATCGATTGTCGCAATATCAAACACATCCGCCAGCGAGCCGCCAGCGGCGCTGAATATGCTCGCGGCGTTGTAGAACACATGGTCGATGCGGTTGTTGCCGTAGACCTTAACGCTGCGAACTTTTACGCCTGTCGAGGGGAACACATCTTTATCGTCGAACGAAATCGCCGACGCGGAGGTATATTCGTCCACCGACGCTTCGCCGATAATGGCGCTGTCCAGCTCGAACGCCGACTTCGACGCCTTGAACATAGGGTAGCTGTAGAGCAGGAACACCGACGCCGGCATGCACATCATGAACGAAAGAAACGCCGTTGTAAAAGAATCGACCGGATCTTTTGTTATATAAAACGAAACGACAAAGAAGATCGCGGAGATGATGATAATCAGCGGGATAATCACGCCGATCACCGATTTATGACGTGAATGACTCCCGGAGCGGCGATAGAAGTTATCGATGAACGATGCGCGGCTGACGCGGAATATCGACGGCCGCTCGGGCATATATTCGCCGAACGCCTCGGTTTCCAGCGCCGCGTCCTCGGGGCTTTGCCTGTCAACCGCGAATTTCACGCGCTTTGACGCCGCGATGTTGAAGCTGAAAATCTCGCGCCGCAGATTATAATATTCGCCCACCAGCGATAAAAACACACACAGCGCCGCCGGGAAGCCGAATAAAACAAATCCTTGCAGCCGGATACCCGCAAAGCACAATACCACGTCATAGACAAGCGTCATAGCCAGCACCGACGCAAGCACGCTCGAGGGCGTGGGTTTAAGCCGGAACAGCGACGATACGCCCGCCGCAAGCTCGCGCCAGACGAGTATGCCGCAGATCGCCACAAGCTGCAGGTTTATCATTATGTGCGTAACCGGATAAATCCCCGCGTTGAGGGGCGCGGGCAGCTCGCCCCCGAACAGGGCGATATTTTCATATATAAATACGGCGATGAGCGTTATCGTACAGACGAGCAGGCGCGTCAGCAGATTGCGGTATTTGCGCTTGTATTCGCTGAATATGCCCTTGACCTGCTCTTTTGAGGTAAATTCGAACGCACTGTCGATTTTTTCCTCGCCTTTTTCCGCGACCTTTTCATACTGCACGCTCTCGCGCGCCAGATTCGCTTCAATCTCGCTCACGCGGTCGATGCCGACGGTGCTTGCCAGCTCGTCGTCCATGCCGAACGCGATCATCAGGTTGACGTCGGTTTCGTCAAATTCGCCCTCGCCGGTTTTGCCGTCGCGGTCTACCGCCGGCGGCTGGTCGGTGATGCTGCGGACATAATCCTCGGCGTCATGGATGCGCTTTTTTATGTCGATTTCAGATTTAATCAGCGCGGCGGATTTTTCCGTGTCCGCGCGTCCCTCGTCAGTCGTAAACAGCTCGGCGGTTTCCGCTTCGATTGCCGCCCTGTCATGCTCGGACAGCCCGCCTGTCTCGGGTTCTTCGATTTTTTCGACGCGCGCCGCCTCAAAATGCTCTATATCGGGCAGCTCCTCCGCAAGCTTAGCCGCTGGCTTAGCCACTGTGCCGCTGGTCTTT
>DHAH01000141.1:10439-31592 GCA_002397345.1 Clostridiales bacterium UBA4959 | reverse complement strand
AATGTGCGGTGTTGCCTTAGATAAAATTAAATTCTGGTTGAATCAATATATTTATTCTAAAAACTCGCGGATTAATCTCAGGGGGGTTTTTGATGAAACTGTTATGACAGATCGTCTTGTGTTTGGTCATCGCATTTACGATTACCTTGATTTGTATTATAATTTCTTTATAAATGGAGACATTGAAATAAATCGAATTGACCGGCGAAGCATGAGACAACTACAAGAACATAAAGTTATTATGCTAAAACGTTTTGAGGTGATGAATAATAAAAAATACTTGTCTTCAGAATATCTTGAAAATTATAAATTGGTTTTAGAAGAAGCGCAAATTGTTCACAATTTGCAAACAAAGTTTAATTTTAAAGAAGATATTGATATATTAATAAAAATAAAAGAGAATTTAAAAAAGCTTGCCGATATGGAAATGTCTCAACTGGGGAAAATTGTTATAAGCTTGTAATACTATGCACCTGCACTTTTCACCTTTTAACGAAAGGTTGCTACCATGTGCATTTGGTATCAAAATTAGCCTCTTCTTTCAAATCGGAATCCTGTTTTGATACCACAAATATCAAAACAGGATTTTTCTTTTATATGAAAAAAGCCTGAAGCTACGCCATATTTTCGATACCCTATGAAATATCGTTAAAAGGTATGAATACACTGAATATTTATTCACCGTCGACCCTGATATCAGCGCCGTTGTAAAATATAAACGTTATACTCCCGTCGCGGCTGACTACGGCTCGCTCAACCATAGCCGCCCAAATGGTATCGTCCCACGCGTCGAGGAACACAGGGGTTGTTTGCAGTGTTTGGATGAACTGCGAGATAACCTTGTCCTTGCGGCTGCGACGCTCGCGCTCGGTTTGCAGCTCTTTGAGCCGCGCTTGAATTTCATCGTATCGGCGGCTCAGACGGTCGTAACTATCACGCTGCTGCGTAGCGGCGTTTTCTTTGACAGCCGCGCGAGCCAGTGCGGCGATTTCCTCCGCTTCACGCTGCAGGCTGGCGATCTCACAGCCGAGTTCCGCGAAGTCCGCGAGGCTCTTCCGCATAAGCTCGCAGTCCGATATAACCTGCGCGCTGCCGCGCATGAGTGTGTTGTACGCCTTGATAAAGAGCTTTTTTATTGTGTCCGCGTCAAGCGTGGGCGTTGAGCATTCCTTTTCAAATTTGCGGTTGCACTGCCATATCACGCGGCGGTACCGGTCGGTTGAGTGCCACACCTTCCGGCCGTACAGCCCGCCGCAGTCGCCGCAGAACAGCTTGCCGGACAGCGCGTCCTTGCCGCTGTAACCCCTGCCGAGCAGTCTGCGGCGCTCGAACTCGGCTTGAACAAGCTCCCATTCGGCGGGCTCGATAATCGCGGGATGGCTCTCTCTGACATAATATTGCGGGACCTCGCCCTCGTTCCGTTTAGTTTTCTTTTGCAGGAAATCCACGGTGAATTTCTTCTGCAGCAGAGCGTCGCCCTTGTATTTTTCGTTTTTGAGAATACTGTCGATGGTGTTTTTGCACCAGTTTTTGCAGCCGCCGGGAGAGGGAATGGACATGCGTTCAAGCTCCGCGGCGATCGCCGCCGGCGTCCTGCCGTCCATGAACAGGCGGTAAATGAGCCTGACCACGCGGGCCTCGTCCTCAACGACTTCCGGCTGACCGTCCTTGCCTTTTTTATAGCCGAGGAAGCGCTTGTACGGCATATTCACCTTGCCGTCGGCGAAGCGCTTCCGCTGACCCCATGTGATGTTTTCGGATATGCTTCTTGACTCTTCCTGCGCAAGGCTCGACATAATGGTTATGAGCAGCTCGCCTTTGCCGTCGAAAGTATATATGCCTTCTTTTTCAAAATAGCATTCAACGCCGGCATCTTTCAGCTCGCGGATAGCAACAAGACTGTCCACGGTATTGCGCGCGAAGCGACTCACGCTTTTCGTCACGATCAAATCGATTTTGCCGTCCAGCGCGTCGGCTATCATGCGCTTGAAGCCCTCGCGTCGTTTTGTGTTGACGGCGCTGATACCCTCGTCGGTATAAACTCCGGCCAGCGTCCAGTCCGGCTTTGAACTAATATATTTGGTGTAATAATCCACCTGCGCGTCGAAACTCGTCTCCTGCTCGTCGCTGTCCGTGGATACGCGCGCGTAGGCGGCGACCCGCCGTTTTAAATCCGGCGAAAAGTCTGCCTGCCGGAACATCGGCACGGTGGCGGGAATCTTCGTTATCTTCGGTATGCTGTCCATGGTCACTCCCCCCGAATATTTATAATTCTGCGCCGACGGGCGGCCTCGCGCATTTCGGGCGTCCAGCTTTCGCGGCGCGAGGGGCTCTGCCACTCGGTATCGACCCGCCGACCGTCCCTGAGCGTGATAATCAGCCTGTTGTGCTCCGGCGCGAGTATTTCGGCGATGTTTTTCGCGCCGCTGACCTCGGCGACTTTCGCGAGCAGGATGTCCTCCGGAATCTGCTTGCTGGCGCATGCGGATTTACCTTTGGAATTGTATGTATCGCAAATCCACACGGCTTTTTCATATTTGGTTCCGGCGTTGTTGTATTTGCGCCGAAAAGCCGCGCCGCATTTGCCGCACTTAATCAAACCCGAAAATGCGTAGCTCTCCTGCGGCTTAGCCCTCGGCGCGTAAATCTCCGCCCGGCGCGCAAGCTCGGTCTGAACCGCCGCGAAGGTCTCGCTGTCGATGATCGGCTCGTGCGCGTCAATAACGCTGTATTTTGGGAGCTGACCAATATTTATCGTATCGCGTTTAGTGATGTGGTTGTCCCTGAACCGCTTCTGCAGCAGCAGATTGCCCTGATATTTTTCGTTGCGCAGCATGCGATACAGCCCACTGGTACTTATGCTAACTCCCAGCGCCGAATATTTATTGACAATGCTCTCCGTTCCCATGCCCGAAAGGTAATCGGCGAAGATGGCTTTTACAATTTCCGCTTCCTCCGGAATTATCTCGAGAACGCCGTTTACCGCGCGGTAGCCAAGCATATGCAGGTTGTAGGTTTTGCCCTCGCTGAAGTTTTTTCGTATGCGCCACTTCTGGTTTTCGCTGGCGGAGCGGCTTTCCTCCTGCGCGTATGACGCGAGGATCGTGAGCATGAGCTCCCCGTCGCCGCTCATAGTGTGGATGTTCTGCTCCTCAAAAAAGACGTCCACCCCAAGCGCTTTTAGCTCCCGCACCGTTTGAAGGACGGTTAAGGTGTTCCTCGCGAACCTTGAGATGGACTTCGTTATGATTATCTGTATGTTTCCGGCGCGGCACTCGGTAAGCATGCGCTGAAACTCCGGACGGCTGTCTTTAGTGCCTGTCAGCGCCTCGTCGGCGAACACGCCGGCGTATTCCCACTCCGGGCGCTGACCGATATATTCGCTGTAATAGTCCACCTGCGCCGACAGCGAGTGGAGCATGGCGTCCTTGCCCGACGAAACGCGCGCATACGCGGCCACGCGCTTCTTCCGCTCGAGCTTTGGCGGTCTGGATATTACTTTTATGTTGCCTGGCATTTTGTCACCCCTTTATAGGCCAAAACTTGCTTTGGCTTGGTGACCATATTACCTCTTAATCCGCAGTGTATCAAGTCGATCCCGCGATATATGCTGCACGAAGATATACCGTATTTATCGGCTATGATTGTATCAATATCGTCATATTCATCGGGGGTTAAAATCCCCCGCGTGAGCATCCTTTTTGCCTGCAGCATCGCCGCGAGGTATGACTCCAGCCTGTCGCGGTAATCGTTATCCATGGTCTGCACACTCCTTTCCGGTAATGGCGACTGTTCCGGTGGACTACCTTGCTATTCGCTGTATTTTATGAAAGCGTCCGCGAACCCCGCTGCTTTTACCTTGGTGAGCAGGGCATCGGCGTTTGATTTGACCGAAAACGCGCCGAGTTGTACGCGATAATATTTTTTTGATATAGACATATTGTTCTCAAGCAGCGTGCCGATCTCGGAGCGGAAGTCATCCATGCTTTTTCCGAACTTCGGCCACCAGTGAAGCACATCGCCGTGGTTGCTCGCGATACCGAGCCTATGCCCCTCCGCATGGCAGATGATATCCTTTTCGGATAGATTGTATTGCTTGCAGAGATGCGCGCATAATTCGGTCGCTTCCTTGTAAACGGCATAAAAATACGAGGCGTCGGTCAGACCGTCCTCGCATATCTCAAAACTTATGTATAAATCGTTACCCGAGCCATTCGGCCCGTTTCCGCAGTGCCAGCCGCGTATATTCCACGGCAGCGTTTGATATGTGGCGATGGAGCCGTCAGCGAGTTTTCCGATGAAAGCGTGAACGCAGACCTGCCGTCCGTCCGGTGTGAGTGTATTCCAGTGATTGCTGTACTGATTTTTACCCAGCAACCCGTCGTCGGGACCCACATAACGCTTGAGCCACGGATTGTTCGCGCCGGTCGAATGGCACATTATGCCTTTCGGCGTAATAATCCTACCGACTTTGTAGCACTCGTTATTGGTTAATATTAATTTTCGCAAATTCATTGTACTCTACCTCACAATCCGTCACAGTCTATAGTGGTAAGCTCGGCAGGATATAAATGATACGTGAATTTCAAATCGCAAAAAGCGGACGACGATGTTCCGTCACTTCCCATGCGAATATATAACCCATAACCGGCTGGTATCCTTGCCTGACGCATTTGGATATGGATGTGCAGGAATTCAGCAGCGGTGTTCGAGCCGATAGGCGTGCTCCGTTGTATATTTGTAAAAGTCTCCTCGTCGTTTGAGATATAGAAGTCCAGTTCTTTCTCGCTTGTATCCGATTGGCGGCAAAGGGTTATCAAGTGGCAGTCATAAGTTGCGGGGTAAAGCAGACCTCCCTGACCGCCTATGACCACGCTGTCGATCGGTAATATCGTCTGCAAGGGCCCGCGTACGCTGTTAGCCCCACCCGAGCCGGTGGTGTTACCTGATAATATATATCTTGAAAATGACGCACGAGTAAAGCTATTTATTGTAGCCGCCGCGGTAGAAGAGAGAGTTATCGGAGAGGTCGCGTTCTCCGCTTTTTCCAGTATGAATAAACTCTCACCCGCGGCAACGGTGGCATCGCCGATGGAAAACCTTTGACTCGTCCAATAAGCGGTACAATTTAAATTCGCTTCTATACCCGTTCCATATGCAATGTTCGTTTCATCTTCGATACCCCGTATTGCTTCGGCAAGAGCCTTGACCGTTTTACGAAGCGTTTCTTGGATTAGCACCTGAACCGTATTTGCGCCCGGAATGCCCAAGGATGCGACAAAGGTATATGTTACAGTATTGATTGTTACGGTGTTGCCTGTTATTATGTTTGTGAAAGTGATCGCTGCCCTTCGGCTCACCATATCCGGCGCTGTGGCGGTTTCTATCGGATGTAAATGATTCAAGAGAATGGCTGAGCGTTTATATAGTTTATCGCGCGTTTCTTCGAGCATATTGTACGTGAGATTGAGCAGTGCATAGGTGTCATTCACATCAATTGCGGCGAGTGCTGTCAGCACTTGATTCAACCATTCCTGCGCGGGAGGTTCCGGCGGCGATGTTCCGCCATCCTCAAGTGCAGCTTCAATAATAGTAAGTACGCTGACGCTCTTGCCGACTACATCGCCGTGAACGACGCGGATTTCAAGCCGTCCGACACCGGCATCAACGGTATCTGTTGAGCTTGGCGACCAGGTCAGAACCCCATCGGCGTATGTAGTGACTACAGGATAAGCTGTGCCATCCGGACGCTTGAATATGGCGTTTAAAGCGGCGCCGGGATATGCGTCGCCTAACAGGCTTGACACATCAAATTTTATATTACGGAAATGGTGCTCGCCGCGTCGTCCGATGAAAACTGTTGTAGCTTTAGTTATATCTATCATGGCTGGTCACCTCTATCGCGGTTATGCAGCTGCTCGAGGACATCTTTTAATTGTTGCGGTATCGGTAGCCCTGCGTATGAAGCATTTTCGAGGATTGATACACCTTCATTACTCAAAAAGAAAAATATCACCGCCGTGCGAAGCGCGCTTCCGGAACCTATAACGTTTGTATCGAGGATGTTCGCTACTCCTACGAGAATAAAAATGAGCACCTTCTTGAAGATGCCCCGGAATCCTATCTCGCTGTTTAGTTTTTTATCGAGTACAGCGCAGATTATGCCTGTAATATAATCTAATATGACAAATATTAGCAGAGCGAATAATAGTCCATCGCAGCCGCCGACAAACCATCCGACCGCACCTCCGACAGCGGCAAGCGCCGCTTGAATCCAAGTCCATATTGTTTTCAAAATAATACCCCCTCGTATGATTTTCCTTCATTTATTATATAACTTCCACCAGGTCATATAGCTGCCCCATTACATCTGCTCTCGGTCTGCCGGTACCAAACGATAGCCAATTTATCGGCGGGATAGTGTTATTCTCAAAATCGTTGATAAAATCAACGATGCCCTCAACCGCCGCACGAATTTCTATAATATTATAACCCCAGTCACGGATTTGCGTTTTTCCCGATATAATATTACTTGACCATGTGATCGCTGAGATGGTATAATAATTTCTGATGTTATAAACCGCAGAACGTAAACCCAAAATATGATCCGCCTTTACTTTTGTTACATTTGCGGTTATCTCCTCGAACGGTGATGCAAGTACGGTAAACGAACGTAAGACCTCCGGACTTAAAGTTTCAGTAGCGCTGTCATAACAGCGAATTATGATTGTATGGCTGCCATATGATAGCGCGGCACTTGTAAAAATAGTTTTCACATTATCGCCGAGTTCGCCGCTTGCAGAGAATAATTCTTCGTCATCCACGCTATTCAGCCATGCGCCGCTGTCTATTTTAACCTCGACGATTTGGCTCTGACCGTCCGGCTCGATTCCTGTAGTTATGAGAACGAACGGTGATACATTATATGTAATACCGCCATCTTTCGGAGCGCTTACTGTCGGCGCGGGAGTAATTCTTTTTCTGCGGACGTTATTATCAGAAACAGTCCAAGCGGAATAACCGTTCTCGCCGATAGTGCCGCGTGTGCGAACTTTGAATCGACGATAATTCCCGCGCGGCACCGTTGGTGATACCGATAAGTTACCATGGGTTTCAGTCGTTTCAACGATGGTCAAAGCCGTCCATGCACCCCAGTTTGTGCCGTCAGTCGAATCGGCGTATTGGGTTTCGTAGGATACAATATCATTACCAACCCCGCCGGACGCGCCGCTCCATGAGAGGGTTACATTGCCCTCGGCAAGTGTGGCGCTTATTGTGCAAGAAGTCGACTCTCCACAGGCTGTAAGCGCACAAAATACACTGTTGCTTATCTCCTCGCTTGAGTATATATTGAACACGTCAATTGCCCATACGCCGTATTGGAGATATATACCCGGCACATACAGCGGTGTTTCAACCCTGCTGCCGCCGGTCGCGGCGAGGTCGAATATCGCCATGACCACCCATGATGACCATGCGGCGTTATCGGTCGATGTGCGCCGGGCGATCATGTACCCTTTGATAGTGCTTGTCGGGCTTGACGCTCCGCTCCAAGTGACGGTGATGGTTTCGTTTGTATACGAAGTCGGCGAAGCGGTCACCAACGTAGGTTGTACAGGCCATAAATTCCGCCGGACAGAGCTAGATGATATCGTATATCCGGAGTAATATGTTGCCCCTGCCGCTCCTCGAGTGCGGACACGAAAACGTCTGTAATACCCGCGAGTTGTAGATGGCGCAACGGTAACATTTCCGAATGTATCAGATGATTCAACAACGGTTAACGCAATCCAACTGCCCCATGTGGAGTTGTTGCTCGATTCGCTGTACTGGATTTCGTAACCGGTGATGGCGTTGTTTATACCGCCGCTCGCCCCGCTCCAAGACAATGTGGCTTCGGTTTCTGCGACGGTCACATTAAGCGAACACGCCGATGGCGGCGAGCAAGCTGTAGTCAGCAGCGGCAAGCTTGTGACCGTATAAAATGCATTTGTAATAACGCCCGAAGTGGTCGAATACATGCCATCGGACGCGACACTAAAAATGACCGTCTGCGTCGCGCCGCCGGTAGTCGAAGGACAAGTTACCGACACCTCATTATTGTGCGTCTGTCCTCCGCTCCAGATAAACTGTGATTCCTTTATTCTGGTCTGCGAGGACGAACCGTTAACCGTAATCGTACAGAGCAGAGCGTTTCCTACTATGAGGAAACCGGATGGGTCAAGATACGATGATATCGAGAAGTGATAGGTCATCTGAGAGTTGTTCGGACGTTCGGCGGTGTATGTGATTGTGTATGTTATGTCACCTGCATGTAATACCGCGCCGTTTATATCAGCCATATAATGTCACCACCTACTCATACACAGCCGACACAAGCGAATTTACCAGCCCACAGAGCGCCGTATCAAGCCTTGTATCGGTAATATTATCGGCAATAACAACCGCCGAACCCTGCGGCACGAGGATATCGGCTATACCAAGCTCATATGTATCGGCAGTCCGAGTTAATGCAGGGACTACAGGTGACGGGACCGCCGAGCCTGTCAGCACCGCCAGTTTTATCTCGCGGTTAACCAAACTCCAACGTATAACCACACGGTCAATACGCGGGTTTATTCCGTCGGCGGTGGCGAGCGGCAAAGTCAGAGCCTCGGTGTTTTCATAGCTGTAACCGTTAATCCATGCCGAACCTGCCGCGACTTTGACCATCATTCCACTACCCGCGGTCACTTGCAGATTATTCGCGGTTGCGTAGAAAACACCGTTTGACGCCAGCTTGCCGAAATATGATGCGAAATCGGCTGCGTCATAAACGCGGTCGCCATCCGATGAATTAAAAAAGCTCGATTTCTCCATTACCCTAAAACCTCCTTGAGTTTCTGTGGTAGTGTTAATATTCCTTTGCCGAACACGAAATCAAGGCTCTGACCGTCCGCGTCATAGGTTTCCTCGATTTCCGTAATACGCGTGTCAAGAATAACTCCCCACCTTATGGAAATCACCTTGACGGTTTGCCCTAAATCGAAATCGACTTTGTATCGCAAATTTCCGTGCGGATTAATAGCAGCGTCAAAAGATTGTGTCATAACACGCTCACTGAGCTTGGATTGACCACGGAATAAAAGTGCTGTGGTATAATCTCCGGAAAGATCCTCCGAGCGCAGGTCTTTTGCATCTACAAATATTTCACGCCTGTTTGCGCCTGCTCTGCTGCCGGTTGTTACAAATATCCGACTTGCTCCTTCGCCCTCACCGCCGATTAATGCTATATTGGAATAGTCCACGACGCTTTGGGTGAATATTTGCGAGGTTAGATTTTCATATTCCTCGGCGAAGACAGCTTGCGACTCTGCGCCTTCATACAGGCGCACTGTAAATGTTTTCGCCGTTGGGTCGAACACCGTTTTTACACCTACATCTGAAGCTTCACAAAGTCCTGTTACAGCGTCCATGAGGTTTCTGTAGGAAATCTGTGTGCTGACCGCATTGGTGATATTATCATTAATATAATGAAGGAAATCTATCTCCCGGTCAGCATTACTCGGATTCATGATGTGGTTTTGTAATAATTGACCTACGCAATCAGATAACCCGCCGTTGAGCGTCTCTGTGCTCCATATGATTCTGCGAGATAAATATGAAGTGGCGAACCTCCCGCCGACTGCGATAATCTCCCGCTCCTCCCGCGACATCTCCACATATTCGATGATTCCAGCTTCCTCGTCGCTGCCCGGCCATAGGATGTTGCCAATCATCAATAGCGCAAGGTTTTCATCGGTCGCGATTGCCTTAAGTTCAAACGAGCCGCAGCGGTTATATCGCCGCGTCCAACGGAGGTATTCGAAGGACTCCACCACGCCGGAGAGTTCAAGTGTGTTATTAAATATGTAAAACATAATCAAATCCCCGTGAATTGCGGTTTGTGGTATAAGCTAACTTCCAAAAGCTTAATATTCACACTTGCGTCATACCTCAATGTGTTTCTCCCCGCCGCAAGTTGTAAAAACGTCGAGCCGATATCAAGCAGCGAAAATACATTTGTTTCAACACCGCCATTTATTTTGATGACCCGCTTTCCCGCAAAATGGGTGTAGATACGAATTTCATCTCCCGCGTCCATCGTTGTGTTAATTTTTACATATTCGCCGGTGTCCAGATTAAGCAGTTCCGGATCTGTGACGCTGCCGAGCGCCTTGAACATAATCATACAGCCACACGGAACGTCGCCGATATTGTCAACCGTAATAATCTGGCTGGGTTGACGCAGACCGAATTCGATACCCTCGGGTGGTATTTCGAGCTCGAAATGGAACATCGGTATCCACAGGGCGAGTTCGTCGCGGACTTCCTCGAGCGTTTCAAAGAAAGGCGACGGACAGAGTAGGCTGATGAAAAAGTTCGGGCTACGTTCGCCGATTGATACGATAAATCCGGCTTCTTCAATAACGCAGGAGATACGTCGGTTACGATAAATGATAACGCCGCGCTGTTTTGGCGTGAACACACGCAGGAATTGTCTGCGATAGTTGTAGGCTTCATCGATTGTACGCGCCATTATCGTTCCTTCGATTGTAATATTTCGCATATCGAGCGAAGACGAGATGAAAAAAGCACCGTCTTGCTCCGGCGCTTTGAATGTATTAATTGTCTGCTGTGTCCGTCCTACGCCATCAATTTTGGACAGGAAGAACGGCTTTCGCTGCCGGAGGACAAGCTGCTCTCCGGATGTGTTTATATATGTTAGTTCCATAACCGCTCCTCCCATCAAAGTTCGAGCGCAAGTTTACGGGATAAGTTACGCATTTCTCTAACAAGCTCCTTTTCAGACAGCGCTTTCGGCGACACAACCGATATATTTTGTGTTATACTCGAGCCACGGCTGCCGGGCGTACCGTTATAGTTCATATTAAAATCGGTAGGTATCGAATTTTGCATATCGCGGCTGACTCGTGCCATCGTGTCCTCGAATCCCGTGCCGATACCCGCTGCCATATCGCCGCCAAGCCCGGCGAACAATTCTGACGGTGACTGTATACCGAAGAAGTTTTTAATACGGTCAACTATACTGCCGAAAAAGCCTGATATCTTGTCCCAAAGCCACTCTCCCGCGTCTGAGATACCCTGCCACAAGCCCTTGATGAGGTTGGTGCCGATTTCCGTGAATTTGTTTATGTAGCTGTTGAATGAATTTACCAGTCCGGTTATGATTTGCGGGACGGCTTTTACGATTTCTACGATGATAGCCGGTAGATTTGCGATTAGCGCCACGAGCAGTTGGAAACCCGCGATAGTAAGCTGCGGACTTGCGTTAATCAGGAAGTCTACAATACCGTTGATAATAGCGGGTAATTCAGATATCAATTGTGGCAGCGCATTAAGTAGCCCCTGCGCCAAGCCGAGGATTAACTGTAACGCCGCGTCAAGTATCATCGGAAGGTTATCAACCAGACTTTTTACAATGGTAATGACCGCGTCAACTGCCGCCGGTATCAACTGCGGCAACGCGTTACCGATACCCGTTACGAGTGCGGTCACCAGTTCTACTGCGGCGTTTATTAATAATGGAAGGTTTTCAATCAACGCGCCTACTATCGTCATCACCGCTTCCACAGCGGCGGGGATAAGTTGCGGAAGCAGACTTAAAAGTGTAGTTAGCACTTGCGAAAACAACCCTGTTACTGTTTCAAGCAATACCGGGAGCAAATCGCCGATCGATTGCAAAATCGTACCAATATTATTTTGCACAGCCGAGACGATGTTTTCAAGCACAGGTACAATATTCGCGATGACCGCGCGGAAAGCGTCAACGAGGTTCTGTGTGAGGTTCGTCATATCCGATCCGGCGTTACCCAGACCTCCAGTGAAAGAGCCGAGCGCGGCTTGTAATAATCCAAGAGATCCGGTGACCGTTTCAGTTGATTCTTTTGCGAAGTTTCCTGCATATTGTGTTGTGTTCTCGAAAAACATCTGCATGGCGACTTCGGCTTTTTCGGCTTGTGTAGCTGTTTTCCATGTGAAGTCAAGCCCTTTGGCGAGCGCGTAGGATTCGATGCTGGTGGCGTTCATGGCGACGCCGAGGTTATCCATCATTGTGAAGTTGCCCTTTGCCGCTCCCGCCACACTGTCTAATGCCATCTGCATATCGATACCCATGACCGACGCCATATCAGCCGCTCGTTGCATCGCCTGTTCGGTGAGCTCAAGGCTTTTCTGTTGCTCGATACCGCTACCTTGGAACAGTGCCCCCATTTTATTGGCAGTAGCGAGATAATCACTCTGCGACACACCAAGATTTTTATATGCTTCCTCGCCACTCTTTTGTATTGACGCAGCGTAAGCGCCGAACACGGCTTCAGAGCCGCCGAGGTTTTGCTCAAGCTCCCCGAACTGTTGTACGACATCCTTGCCGATTTTAATCGCCGCAGCCCCGGCAGCAACGGCGACAGCGCCCATAGCTACACCGATACTTTTAAGAACACCGCCGAGCTTTTCAAATTTATTACCGGATTTTTCGGCTTCGTCGCCGGTTTCCTTGAGTTCGTCACCAAGATTATCGGCATCGACCGTTGACTCCTCAAGTTCACGCTCCATATTGTTGAGGTCCGCTTGTGCTTTATTAAGTTGGATCTGCCAGTTCTGAGTTCGGCGGTCGGTTTCGCCAAAAGAATCGGAAGCATTATCAAGAGCAGATTTAAGCGTTTCTATTTTGGTTTTTTGAGCGTCGATTTCCTTATTTAATGTTGCGTTACGAGCTGTTACCGCTTGTAATGAATTGTCATTTTTATCAAACTGACTGGTAACGAGTTGCATCTCAGAGCCGAGAACTTTGAATGATTGGTTTATTTCTCGTAACGCGTCCTTGAACTGCCTTTCTCCTTCTATTCCCAATACGAGTCCGAATGAATCATTAGCCATGCTGTGATATCAGCTCCTTTCATGGCAATAATACGTTATATTCCCCCAATAATTTCATCAATAAAATGCTCCCGTTTCGGCTTCGCCATGCCAAGGAACTGCCGGTGGCATTCCCACAAATCCATCAGCAGTCCTATTGGCATGAGCCATGTTTCCTCCTCGGAGCGGTTCAGGTGGACTGTTCCGTAATACAAAAGTCGGATAAATAGCTCCGCGTCAGAGCACTGACGCTGTCTCTCTATCCGACCTCCGCGTTTTTTGGCGCATCACCACCGGCTTCACTTTCAATATTCCGCGCCGTTCCTTTGAACATAGATTCGGTAATCGCGTTTTTGTAAGAAGCCAGTTCGAGCGGCGAGGTCAGAAGTTCGATTTCCTCTTCAATGAGTAAATCTCGCGGTTTATCTTTGTGCCGTAGATTGTATATGAGAATACTCTGGTTCGCCAAAAGTGTGATGAGCCAACAAATTTCATCGAGTGCGAGCTCAAAATTTTCTGCTTTAAGCAATTTATCTCCGAGCGATTCAAGGCCTCCATATCTTTTCGATATTGCTTTTGTGGCGCGAGTGGTGAGAATCAACTCATAATCAACCCCACCGATAATAATGTTTGCGCTGCGTTCGTTATCCATATATTGTTACCCCATTATAAATTTTCTGAATTGTCTGTAAGTATGGTTAATCATGGCACAGGAGTGAAATCCGGCTCATACACAGTATCATACCAGTCAGTTATTACCTCGGGTTCGACAGCGTCGTCGTCCTCATTCGCTTCAGCTTTCCACGGGTGCAGATTTGCATTACCTGTGGCAGGTTTGTTGCGTCGCATGATAGTCCCTTCTATGCTCGGTGTCGAGAAGGTAATGGTGTCGCCTTTGGTTGCTAAGCTGGTAGACGGCACACCGAATTTAACTCGATAGAGCCATATATATTTGTACTTCCCATTTGCTTTTTTCGCGCGGAACCCTACAGCGACAGTTGCGCCGCCGTCCTCCGAAGCTGAGATTAAAACACCGTTATTATCAACGGTCGCGCCGGTCAGAGCCGCAGCGACAGAGCGCTCGATTTCGTCCACGCCAAGCGTAAGTGTACCGCTTTGGAACTCCTGTATTGTATAAGCAGCGCCGTCGTCGGCGAAAAGAATCGCTTCCGCAAGCTCGATGGACATCTCCGCCGAGATTGCTTTAGCGAGTATGACAGGTGTGCCATATGTTTCAATTCCAGTGCCTGGGGCTTCGGTTATGGGCGCGTAAAAAAGGCGATCGAGCCCTATAGTTGCCATTTTTCATACCTCCGTTATATAGTCTGGTGTTACATTGTAACACTTGCCACAATCAATGGCTGCATGGTGGAATTTTGTATCGCTTTCATACCCGATATATCGCCGGTCGGTTATAGTAAAATCCGCTCCGAGCAGCGCTATTGTTATCTGATGTTTACGCTGTAGATAATTACCCTTAGAGAACAATGATATCCGCACTTCGGAAATGTCGGCGAGCGGCATATTGTCGCCGAACAAGGGGAAAATATCCGTCATCGGTGTTAAAACAAGATATTCATCAGGCGGAACACCGCTGAAAATGCCCGTTTCCACCGGCAGAATCGGCGATAATAATGTATTCAACTCTTTTAATATATTCAAATGCCGTCTACCTCCGTATTGAATTTTTCGGTCATCGCTTCAATGGCGGCTTTCCTACTTGCCGACCTTGCGGGTTTGAGGAACGGTCGAGCCGGTTGGTTGTACTTACCGTACTCGATGATATTGGCTATTTTAGCATTCGATTCACCATCGGAGCGAGGTTCATTGAATCCTGCTTTGATGTCCCATCCAGAGCCGTCGCGCTTTTGCTTAGCGGGAGACAGTCCGAGCGAGCGTTCCAACTCGCCGGTGGCGTTCGGAGATAAGACGGACTGCAAATTACTACGAACCTTGGCAAGCACAACTTCACCACCCGCTTCGAGAACCTTAGGAATTATCTCATCGGTTTTGTCGGCAAGGCGGGAGAGCCGCTTTTCAAAATCAACAGGCAGCCGGATTGATACGCGAGCCATCAATTAACGCTCCCTTCAATCAATTTTGCGAGACAATCAATATACATACCGCGCCCACGCACATCCTCAGCATTGATTATGTTATACCGTCCGTCGGCACAAACGATAAACATTGTTGTATACACCGTCACGCCGGGAATCTTGCGGAAACGGAACAGCGCGGACGCTTCAGCGAAGGCCGCCATGTTCGCCCACCGCTCCGAGCCGTGCCTATCTTCCTTATACGCACGGACAGACGCGAGGATATTGTCACCGGTCGTAACAAACCCTTCCGCGTCTTTGACCGGCGCGGTTGAAACTATATCGATGAATGTATTCATTTTTATAGCCATAATTAAACACTCCATTGATGGCGGTCAAGCCGCAATAACATATTCACCGTGTCCCATACCTGCCGACCTGCTTGAACACTATCGGCGAAGAAACCGCCAGTGCTGCCGTCCCGATTCTCGTAAAAGTGAGACGACAGCATAATGACGGCTTGCTCGGTGGTCGGCGGCATGGGATTATTAGTATAATATCCGGCGGAGATATGCTGATAACTTTCCGCATAGGAGACGGCAGCGGCAATATAGCTGAGTAACAAGCCGTCATCCACATCGTGGGTTAGAATTAAATTCGCTTTAACCCTGGGAAGCAGGTTATCGGTAGTCATGCCGTCGTCTCCTCTCTATTATTCAGCCGCCATCAATCCCGCCGTTATGAGCTTGGCGAGTAGGGCGTTGAAATCGGTAACCAGACTGGCGGCATCGGTGGCGGTGCTGTCAGCCTGGTTATCCATAACTGGTATATCTGGATATGTCGGGACATAAAGAATACCATCCTCGCCTATCTTGGCAGGGACGGTATCGGTTATTTCCTTTGTCGAGGCTTTTACGCCGCCGAGGGTAGATTCGGTGGCCGCTAATAGTGGGTCGGCGGCAAGTCCGGTAACGACGGCGCCCTCCTGTATTTCGAGAGTACCGCCGATGACGGTCTTTTCACCGCCCTGCTCGGTGTGGTTTTTAGTGTTGTAACTCATGTTATTGCCCCCCTTTATACATGCTGCTGGAGAACTTTTACAGATTCAGGTAATACGAGCTTACCGTCCACACGCTGTGTGGCGATGAAGCCTACCTGCCCTGTTACCGCAAACAACTCGTTTAGCCGCTTAAACACACGCCCCTGACGGTCGGCTACCCAGTAATAACTGAAATCACCGAACGCGACGGTTTTCGCAGTTGCGGCTATTGCCGGCATATATGCAGATGTGTATACAGGACGGTTCAATATGGTATCGGGAGTTCCAGCCTGTACCGAAGGCTGCCAGAGATATTGCCCCTGACCGTCTTTGAGCTTGCGAATCGCTTTGACGGTAGAGTCGTTCATAATGAAAGACGCGCGATTGCGATATGGCGCTTTGAGAGAGTAGAACAGGTCTATTACTTCATCCATGATAATCGCTGTAGCTCCGGCTGTAGTTGCTCCGGTCTGTGCGCCGCCGACTGCCGCAAGTATGCCGGTGGGCTTGCCCAAACCGTCGCCGGTGAAGAATGCCTCCTCTTCCTTAGTTCCTATACGGCGCGCGAACTCACGCGAGATGTAGGCTTCGAGGTTGAACACGCTGTCGTTGAGCAGCTCCTCGGACACTTTTATCATGGTCGCGAGTTTATACGCACCGATGGAGACCTGACCGAAGCTGTCGTCAGTGTCCGGAATAGTGCCTTCCTCGTCTACCCATGACGCGGTGCCTTTGGATGCCACGACGGGGATTTTACGGTCGCCGGAGGATGTGGTAATTACATTAGCCAATCTGCGGAATATGTTCTCGTCCTCGAGCCCTTCGACGAGTGTGCGTTCGAACTCGTCGGGCACGAGGTATCCGCCCTCGCTGTCCTCTCCGACCTCCAAAGCGTTCTTAATATCGTAATGCGGGTTTTTGGAACGCATCACATTCCAGAACGCCTTTTTGTAATCATCCGAAGCCCTGCCGGTCTTAGCTTCGGCGGAATTGCTCGGCACACCTAAAATGGGAGCGGACGTAGGTTTCGCCATCTCAAGGTCATACGCCGCCTGACGCTCCAGCCGCTCGATTTCTTTACCGAGCGCGACCATATCGGCTTCCATTTTGTCATATTCGGTGGCGGCTTCTGCGGAGACAAGACCGTCGGCTCCGCGTTTTTGGTCGAGGAACCCCTTAGCGGTGTTCCAGATTTTGTTGCGCTTCTCGCGCAGTTCGAGAATTTTACTCATAATAGTTGCTACCTCCAAAAAATTAATGTATAATGAGATTTAAACGCTGTGTAAGTATATCAGCCGGAACACCCGGCGTGACGCCCGACGGGGCGGGGCTTTTAGGCTTGATTTTATCAAGCAGCGAGTTTGTGACGGCGCGTCGGCTGAAAGCGAAAACCACATCGTCGGCAGTTTTGCGCTTTTCATCCTCGAGGATGCCGTCGGCGAAACCTAGTTCAATCGCTTTGTTGGCGTTCATCCAAGTTTCCGAGTCCATCCAGTGAGATATTTTAACCCTTGATTGATTTGTCTTGATTTGGTAAGCGTTGATGATTGATTCCTTCACCTCGGCGAGCATATCAATAGCCTTCTGCATTTCCTCGCTGTCTCCGATAGCGATTGTGAAGGGATTATGTAGCATCATCAGTGCGGTCGGAGCCATGAGTACCTTTGTCCCCGCCATTGCTACAACTGACGCAGCACTTGCCGCGATGCCGTCGATTTTCACGGTAATATTATGCGGATAGTCCACGAGCATCGCATAAATTTGACTCGCTGCTATCACATCGCCGCCCGGAGAATTTACCCAAATTGTAATGTCACCCTCGCCGGAGAACAGCTCGTCACGGAACAACTTCGGAGTTATTTCGTCGCCCCACCAACTTTCGTCAGCAATGGTGCCGTCAAGGTAAAGAGTGCGCTCTAATGTGGTTTCGTCGCGTATCCATCTCCAAAACCGATTAATTTTCACTATATATCATCCCTTTCATTTGAGGAGTAGGCAGCGCCCACATCCCGTAATTTTACCATGTTGCCGTTCAAAACGTGAGTGAAACCACCTTCTTCCTCAGAAAGCAAGTTCATGTCCTCCAAGCTCCGAACATCGTTAACCGAGAAGAAACCATTTTGTATACCAGTACTGTATCCCTGCATACGCGATTGATAATCCCCGCGCAGGAGTCCGTCTACGTTAAATTTAATGAACACGTTACTTTTTTCACTCGGTAATATTAACGCCTGTTGTAACGATTGCTCCCAGCGGATCACCCAAGGATCGAGAGTGTATTTAACAAATTCAAGGCTCTGTTGCTCAATATTAGAAAAGCTGGACTTCTCGAGATCGCCGACCATATGTGGCGGTACTCGGAATATACGGGCGATTTCGTTGATTTGGAATTTCCGCGTCTCGAGAAACTGGGCTTGTTCAGGCGGTATGGACATCTGATGAAACTTTAGACCCTCCTCCAGCACGGCGACTTTGTGGGCGTTCGTGCCGCCGAATTGCGACTGCCAGCTCTCACGCAGCCGTTCGGCTTGCTCCGGTTTTATAACCCCGGGGTGCTCGAGTACGCCGCCCGGGTTCGCGCCGTTGGCGAAGAATTTCGCGCCGTAGTCCTCGGTCGCGAGCGCCATGCCGATACTGTTTTTCGCCATTGCTATAGGGCTATACCCGACAAGCCCATCGAACCCGAGGCCGGGGATATGTAATACATTTTCCCGCTGTATCATAACCTTGCCATTGTCGGTTTGGTAGGTGTAAAACAACTCGCCGGACTTGTTACGGTCAACATCCATTTTATCGGGCAGCATCGGGTAAAGCGCGATGGGGTAACCTCGTCCGTCACGTATGATTTGTGCAAACGCGTTTCCCCACAGGAGCAGATGAACCATGAGTGTTTCGCGGAATACGAACGATGTCATTTCATTATTCGGCTCATCGTGTAGTAATCGGTAGAGCGGATGCGTCACCGTCCGCTCCTTGCCGCCGTCTTTGGTGTACCGATAAATATGGAGCGGCAGGCTAGCTATAGATTCGGATAGAATTCGCACACACGCATAGACCGCGCTCGTTTGCATCGCCGTCCGTTCATTGACAGCTTTGCCGGACGTTGTGCCGCCGAAAAGGAAACTCCAGCCGCCGCCGACACGGTTTTTAGGTTTGTCGCGGGGCCGAAACAAACCCCCGAAGATGCTTTTTTTCATACAAACAAAATTCCCCTTTCCGCGTACACACTTTCATTCCCTCCGCTTGCGAGCGTCGCTCTGGCGAAGCCCATTATCATCGCCACAACGCCGTCGATTTTCTCTGTGGACTTCTTTTTATTAGGCTTGATATTACCCGCCGCGTCCTGATCTATAACTACGTTCGCCATGTTCCAGTCGAGGACTGGGTGCTTGCCGTGTCGGATTTTACCTTCCATGACAAACTGGAAGAAGTCCTTCGACGGCGGCGACATGGATATGAACCCCTGCCCGAATGGAATAACCTCGAAGCCGTGTTCCGCGCCCAGTTCCTCAAGATCACGTCGGATCTTCTCGGCGCCGTACCGGTCGTAGGCTATCTCGCGAATGCGGTAACGCTCGGAAAGCTTGGCGATGAACGCTACAATGTAATCGTAATCGACGACATTTCCCTCAGTGGTATTGAACACGCCCATCTTACGCCACACAGCATAAGGTACATGGTCCCGCCGGGTACGCAGATCGATTGCCTCCTCCGGCAGCCAGAAATGCGGCAGGATGGCATATTTGTTATCATAAACGCCCGGCGGGAACACAAGCACAAGCGCGGTCAAGTCTCCTGTGGATGATAAGTCTAACCCGCAATAACAGTCTCGACCCTCATAATCGCCCCAGTCTATTTCCTCGCCGAGTGCGTCCCATTTGTCCATATGCATCCATCGGATATCGGCGTTGCACCACTCGTTGAGCCGGAATTGCCTGAAGTGCATTTCCTCGGCAGGGTTCTGTTTAGCTTGCTCAAAAGCGGCGCGTATCGTTTCGAATGGTATAGTTACATCTATCGAGGGATTACAGCGCCGCCATACTGCGGGATCTGTCCAGTCCTCGCCGTCCTCGATACCGTAAATTACAGGATAGAACGACGGGTCGACCTTCGCGCCGCTTAGTATATCTTTCGATTTACAGTGTAACTCATAGCATATGCTCGTGCGGTCGCGACCGGCGGTTGTAATAATCCAGTAGAGTGGCTGGCGTCGTGCGTCGCCGGTGTATTTGGTCATTGTGTCAAAGAGCTCGCGGGTCTGCTGCGCGAATAGTTCGTCGAAGATAAGCCCGGATACGTTGAACCCCTGCTTTGACTTAACCTCTGACGATAATACCCGGTAGAAACTGTTGGTGTGTTTGAATACAATTCGCTTTGTTGACGGGACAACCTTGCATATCGACATGAGGTCGCGGTTCTGCATAACCATGTTCTGCGCGGTATCGAACACGATACGCGCCTGATTGATATCATTGGCGATGGAATAGACCTCGGCGCCCGCCTCGCCGTCGGCGAATAACAGGTATAGTGCAATCGCCGCCGCAAACTCGGACTTACCGCTCTTTTTTGGCAGCTCAATATATGTCATTCTGAACTGTCGGTAACCGGTTTCTTTATCAACGATTCCGAAGATATCGCGGACAATCTGCTCCTGCCACGGCATCAGCCGGAACGGTTTCCCGTACCACTCACCTTTGGTGAACCGCAGCATGTGCATGAAGTTGACCGCAAAATCGGCGCACCGAGCATCGTAGCGGCTGGTCGGTAGCATAAGCAGAGTTGGTTTGTATATGTAATCGCTCAACGGCGCGCCTCCTTCCACGAAAAAAAGACCTCCGTTGGTCTTATGGGGAATATATATGTGAACGAGGCACAGCCCCCTATGCCGGGAGCGTCCTCGGAATTGTTTTATCAATCGTGTTCTATACTTGGCATATATGCTGCCCAGAATGGAAACACGCGTCCGTCTGACATTACAAGCACACCGTCATCTCGGTGCCGCTGTTTCACGAGTATGCAGTGCCATATACCGTCGCTGTCAATGCGGCACAAGCTAGCGTTATCTTCGATGAACCATCGATCTACACATAAATCCGTGATGAAGTTCTCGTAATCGATGGCGGGTATCGAAATTATTTTCTCTATAATGTATGGGACCGCATATTTTGGGTGATATATCAC
>DHAH01000141.1:0-10219 GCA_002397345.1 Clostridiales bacterium UBA4959 | reverse complement strand
CAAAATATGCTTTAGGATGTTTTTGTACTTTATTCATCGCCCGTAACCTCCTTTCGGCTCGAACTGCCCGGCATCTTAGAAAGTAGTATCTTCCTCGCCGATTTATACTCATCGCCGATAAATCCAAGAGAAAGTAAAACACATCTCATTGCGTACTTCGGAGAACCTTGAATTTCCTTCTCCTTAGCGGTCACACGCTTCTTTTCTTTTGCTGTCATACAGAGCCTCTCGATCAGTGTCGCGTATGCTTGCACATGGTCTGCGTCGGAATCGGGTTCGAACCATGGGAAGCACAGCTTGCCCCCGTCTTCGTCCGTCTGACGGATGGGTAAATCCTCTGCTCCGAGCGCCATTCTTAGCAGCGCGGATTTGGCGGTAATGATTTTTGTAAGATTATCGAGCTTTTCGGGGGTAAACCCTGTCATCGGCATTTCAATCGAAAGACGCTCGGGTGTAGTGGCAGGTGCGGGAACATCGTCGTCATACTCAACTTCACCGATAAATCCGTGACCTGCAAGCTTTTCAACAAGCTCACTGTTATCGGGACCTGTGACTGTACCATCTTTTTCGATGAAATATTCGCCTATCTCATATTGAAAAGACGGAGCACCTAAATATTGGGTGGTAGAATTCAACTCTTGGCTCAAAGCGCCTACAAGTGACTTCCTCCTGTCACCCATGCAGTTGTAATAAATCTTCATCGTTTGTTGACCTCGTTTTTCATTGATTCCGAAGCGCGCCCTTCGGTGTATCACATATTACCGTAATAGCTGAAACATATCAACCATATACACGATAATATATGTACCGAAAATCAAGCACCAGTCTTGTGCTTATGACACAACTTCTTTAATCCAAAGTACTTCTCTCCGTAGCGCGCCTTTTTCCGCGCGAGCTTCTTTTTCAATACGCTGCCAATGGGATAACCGCTCGTTGTACAGCGGACTGTCATATCCGCTGATTAAAACGGACCCGCGATGTCTTTCTAAAACGTCGAGCAGCCGCATATGATAATCATCGTCACACTCATATGTATAAATATATTTCCCCCGAGTATCGGGCATATACGGCGGGTCGGCGTATATCAGGCAGTTTGGCGCGTTGTATCTTTCAATAAGTTTTATCGCTTCCATGTTCTCAATCTGAGCTTCGAGCAGCCGCTCTGCCGCTATAACAATACGCTCTGGTAAGCGTCTCCATACGTCTGGCTCTTTCGGTGACTTACCGGTGGTACGGTTACGCCATCCGCTCGCACCTCTCACTTGTGAACCGAACGCTTGCCAGCAACGGACGAGGAAAACCCGCGCGCGCTCCACATCGTCAGCGGCTTCATTATGCGGTAAAACATACTCATCCCGCGCCCAAGGAGTCAGAGCGACAGCGTCGCAGAGTTCATGCGTCCGCTCGCGTATCACACGGAATAGGTTTACAACGTTGCCGTCAATATCGTTGATGGTTTCAGTCCTTACCGGTTCTTTTCCGAAGAAAACCGCTCCGCTCCCGAAAAACGGCTCAAGGTATACATCATGCGGAGGAAGGTTGGAACATATCCACTCAGATAGTTTCCACTTGGCGCCCGGATACCGCAGCACAGGTTTTATCATCTATTCACCACTTCCGCGTATGACAGCCGCTGTCCGTCGCGCTCCACGAAAACCTCGTCAGATGATGAAACCGTTTCTATGAAGCGATTTACAATAACATCCACGAATTTCTCATCAATTTCGGCAAGGTAAGCTTGACGGTTAAGCTGTTCACAGCATATGAGCGTACTTCCCGAGCCGCCAAAGGGGTCAAGCACGAAACCATTTGTCTGCGTCGAGTTTTGTATCGGTATCGCGAGTATCGGCACCGGCTTGATCGTCGGGTGGTGCTCCGAGCGAGACGGCTTATCGCAATTCCATATTGTGGATTGTTTACGGTCGCCATACCAGATGTGCTTACCAGACTTTTTCCACCCATAGAGGCAGGGCTCATGGCACCACTGGTAATCGCTCCGACCGAGCGTGAAGGTGTTTTTCGCCCATATGCAGCAGCCGGAAAGCTTGAACCCTGCGTCCTCGAACGCACGGCGGAATACAAGCCCCTTACTGTCGGCGTGAAAAACATAAGCCGCCCCGTCATTAGCGAGAGCGGCTCCCATATTCGTGAATGCGTCGAGCAGAAATTTATAGAAGCTTTCATCGGTATCGAATTTGTCGTTCTTTATTTTACCCGCTGCGCCCTTGTCATAATCAATGCCATATGGCGGGTCGGTTACAATAAGATTCGCAACTTTACCCTGCATCAAAACTTCATATGTTTCGGGTTTTGTACTGTCACCGCATATTACCCTATGCCGACCGAGTGTCCATATGTCGCCGAGTTGTGAGAATACCGGCTTGTCGAGTTCAGCGTCAACATCGAAAGCATCCTCCTCGGCGGCGGTGTCGGCGGCGAATAGCTTCTCAATCTCTTTAGTGTCGAAACCTGTAAGCTCGAGGTTGAAGCCAAGCTCCTTCAGGTCGGCAAATTTGAGCGCCAGAAGTTCCTCATCCCAGCCGGCGTTGAGCGTGAGCCGGTTGTCGGCGAGCATGTATGCTTTTTTCTGCGCGTCGGTAAGGTGTTCTACAAACACACAGGGGATCTCGCTGATTCCTTCTTCTCGTGCCGCGATCACGCGCCCATGTCCGGCGATAATATTATAGTCGCTATCAATCAAGCATGGCGCGACGAAACCGAATTCGCGTAAGCTGGCACGGAGCTGTAATATCTGTTCTTTGCTGTGAGTGCGCGCATTTCGAGCTTGCGGAATGAGATTGTCTATATTAACCTTTTCAAAGCGCGATGTGGTTTGCATACACTAAAACTCCCTATTCTGCAAAAGCTCAAGGAAAGCGTTCTTCTCTTCATCACGGCTGCCGCCGTAGCGGTTGATTATCTGCATAATTAGTATAAAATCATCGCGCATCGCTTTGTAATAACTTTGCCCTGCCGTGACATATGGCGAGAGCTTTAGGTCTTTCGTCATACGTCCGATCTTGCGGTTCATAGCTTCACAAGCGAGGAAACCCTGCCTGTTCAGCACATAGTCGGTTATCGTCTGGGGCGCGACGTAACCCTCACAGCCGCGAGCCGCTATGTACTCCTCGATTTCGACGCGAAGCACGTCAGCCGCCGGAACCTCGTTCGCGCATTCCTTCATCGCCATGGAAAAGTAGTCCGCCATCACATCATTCGAGTCTACCTTCTTAGGCGGTGTGGCAGGTATGTTCTTTTTGTTATTCTTCCCTTCAAGTTTTTTATCGTCTATATTCTTCCGAGGACGCCCTGCCCCCGGACGATAGCCACCACTGGGCATGTTCGTCACCTCCGGTTTTGATTTTTGATTATTGAAAAACGCACACGAATTGCCGAGCGCGCTTTGACCTTCTTTGACCTTTAGAGATTCGACCTCCCCCCCTACCGTATTATGGTGTTATGTGTCGAACCATGTCAATTAAAGTAGTCACCTTGCTTTGCATGTAAAGATGAATGGTGTTGTTGGCATAAAGCCTGCAGGTTACTCCATTTATTTGTGCCGCCGTCTGTTATCTTTATCTTGTGATGAACAAGCTCAGCGGGTGTGAGCCTACCTTCCAATTGGCATAGCTCGCACAAAGGATTCGCTGAAAGAAAAGCCGCGCGGATTTTCTGCCACTTCCTGTCATAGCGCTTGTTGCTCTCGGGGTCGCGGTCGTAACGGTTATACCGTCGAGCTTCTTGCTTTGCATGTTCCTCGCAATAACGGCTGTTCGTCAGTCTGTGGCAGCCGGGGTAGGCGCAAGGTTTCTTCGGTTTGTATGGCAAGGGGAACACCTTCCTTAAAAACATTTGTACTCGCGGACTTGTATACTGGACACGAAGCAAAAAAGAAGAATCCAAACACTGGACACATTCGCCGATACGGTGTATAATATCTCTATGCAGCCGCATAGAAAGAGCCGCCCGGTTTCCCGAACGGCTCGCATGTAATTACACTTTGCTGATTATATTGTAACACCCCTTAAAACAATATGCAAGATGTTAAACCATGCCGTTTAGTGACATTTCATGCCAAGTTTTAATAGCTTTGTTATTTCACCAAGCGCAGTATTGTGTATTCGTTGGACATGCCGCAAACTGATGAATGTTTCCTGTGCAATTTCTGCCCACGTTTTATTGCTCAAATAACGTTTGACCAGTATCGCCCGCTGTATCGGATCGCTCACGGCGTAAATAGCGGTGTTGATTTCATCTAGTTTGTTGTATTGTTCTTTTATCTGCTCTTCTTTTTCCATCACCCGGATGCAGGCATCCTCGATTTTGTGAATGCTGCATGGCGTTTTAGGCATATCGGAAAGACAGGGACTTATGTATTTGGCGGTCTCTTTCAGGAAAGCCAGCTGCTCCGACATAGCGTCAATCAAGATTTTAATTGACCGAGCCTGCGAGAGGTATTCTTTGGCCGTCATACGCCGCCCCTCCTTTTACCGCAGTAGCATCCGCTCCAGGTGACGCGTTTCTGCATTCTGCCGTTTATGCTGACGTTCAGCAGGGATTTATAATATTCGCTGCGGTTGCTGCCGCACTCGACTGCCGCCCATTTCAGGGCCTGCCCGGAGCAGATGTTATCAAGACGGCGTTCGCAGTTTTGCTTGGCTTTAGGATTTCGCCGCGCCTTACAGCCGCCATATTTATCACAGCCGCGGCATATCTCGCAGTTTTCGCGGTCATCGCATGTTTTACACTGTTTCCGAGCGTATTCGCTCGCCGTTATGTCCTGCCGCGCATACTCGCAGACAGCGCATTTAATTTTATCCATGAAAGGCTGCCCTCCGTTTCAGAAGTTGAGATTTTCGACTATCTCCCTGACTTCCTGAAGCGTTGTGACTTTGTAGGCATTACCCTTTGCGGCGTTAATCTTCGAAATCATTGTTTCTTGAAGCTTTGTCAGCACACCCGACGGTGTCTTTACCTCGAACGCCACAAATCTGCCGCCGATACAGCAGATGATGTCGGGCAAGCCGGCCACCCCATACATGCCGCCATGCGATTTCCACGCAAAACAGCCGGGAACGGTCTTGAGATAACGGAGTATTGAGGCCACTATATCTTTTTCGAGCATATGTGCCACACCCCTTCGGTTTTGAAACACACGCGCTGCCTAAAAACGCTTGTATATAGGGCTTCCGAAACACTTGAAAGAGTAAAAGTTTCTATATATTATTTTCTCTTCTTTCTCTTGTACCGTATCTTCTAACTTGGTATTTACGCAAAGAGCAGAAAAAGGTGTTTCAAGTGTTTCGAAAGCCGATGTTTACAGGCTTTTCGGATTTTGGCGGTGTTTCGGAAGTGTTTCGTTCCGGTCATTCCGACAATTTAAGTCCCTTCCACGTGCTTCGACGGGACATCTTGTCTCTGCCGCGCTCCACACCATCCACGGACTCAACGTCTCTGTTGAAAGTGGTTTGTGACATAGATTTAAAGCCATTCTTGCGGCAATAATCCTGATACTTCTCAAAGAGCAGTTCGCGGACACACTCATATTTCGCTCCGACCTCGCAGCATTCCTCGAGGAACATAAGCGCGGAGTTACTTTCCACTTTGTAACGCTGTAATTCACTTCTTGTGCGGTCTGTCTCGCTGAACTGGTAGCTGTTGGCGATGAGCCGTTTCAGGCCCTCGATAGCCCATGTCAATATGCCGTCGCGTTCCACTGCGAGCCGTTCACGCAGGTTCGGATCGATCTTCGCTTTCGGCACAGACTTGTCGAAGCGGATTATTAGGAGCCTGCGGTAATAACCCTCTGAGCGGTCAGCATAGTTTTTCGGCATCTCGTTGCATGAGAAGAGGAGCCGTGCATATGAGCGGAACTTAAACGGGTCTTTGTTTTTCCGCTCGGCGTTTACATAATCTTCACCTGTCAGCGTTTTGAACACACCGCCATCGTCAATCGCTTTGCTCGGTAGGTCGGCGAAGATGTTAGCCAACTTTCCGAACAGCTCAGCCTTGTTGAACCGCTCCCCAAGCGCCTGCCACGGTATGTTGCTGACATTGTCCGCTCCGAGCAATACGTCTTGAACTACGGAGAGCAAGGTGCTTTTGCCGGCATTGGGCGCGCCGACGAATACGAAAGATTTCTGTGCCTTGTTTATCGGGATAAGCAGATAGCCTAAAATTTCCTGAATGAGAGGCAATTCGCTCTCCGGCAAGACATCGGAAAGAAACGCGAGGAATTGCGGACATTCGGCTTGCCCGTCGAGGTTCGCGGCTATTTGCACGGTGCTGTAATATTTCGGCGTATGCTCCTTGAACGAGCCGTCAAGCACATTATACAAGCCATTTCGCACGTTGACAATGAACGGATTCGCGTTGATTTCACGCACAGCTTTCCATATCTGCATTCGCCACTGGTACTCGGCATCGGAAATTTCGCTCGATTTAGCCGACTTTGTTATCATAAACGAGCGCACTTTAGCCATCGCTACGAGATCATCTCGCATTTCGTACATTCCGTGGTCGTAGAAGAAGTAACTTCCCGCGCCGTAGAAAGCATCTACATTCTGCGCCAAATAATCGGCGAGCGCACCTGGCAGGAAGTGCAGACCGCCGCGTTCTGTTATCTCGTACCATTCGGTGAGTCCTTTGCCATCAGTCTCGCGGCGAGTGTCCCTGTTCTCGGTGTGTTTCTTGTAGAGTTCACGGTGCAATGACAGCAGCGGTTTCAAATCTGCGGCTTTGAAGTAAAACTTTGCCTTGATATCGTAGTTTATCAGCGTCTCGGCGGTAGGAGGAGCGATGTTGTATAAACAATCATTGATAAACCGTGTAGCGGTTTGAATGTTTTCAATTGCGGAGGGCTGCTTTTCAAGCGAATCCAAACAAGCCAGCAACTCGTCGGCGGTCATTGGCTTGAACGCCAACGCCGCGGGGGATTTACAGCCGCACACGTTGTTTTCAAGCTTCGGGCATTTGAAGCCTTTTTCCGCGATACAGGCGCATGTTATAGGTTTCGTGCCGGACTCAAGAAAGTGTGCAATTTTTTTCTGTGTCTCGTTGTAGTCATATTTCGGGTACGGCTTGGAAAGCTGATGAATCGTTCTGTCGCCGCCGTCAAACACCGCAAGGTTGCTGATCATCGCATACCAATCATGTTCGGAAAGGTCTGCGGCATTGTTCTTGCAGTACTGCAAAAATTCGCAGCGTGAGCTTGCGAGCGCCAAGCCGCGCCGTGCGCCTGATACATTTGCTTTCGGCAGCACGGTTTCGTATTCTTCGAGTATTGTCGGCAGCGCGGAGGACAACTCATCCTGTGTGTACCGCAGTTCGGGATTGAACTTCACGCATTCCACCATAACCAGATCTTGCTTGCAATGATAAAAACTCGGAAGACGCAGTACGCGGCTCTCGTTGACGCAGGCGGGGTCTCCGCTGAACTGCGCTACAAGCTGTTTTTGCACGTAACGGAAACGCTCGACCTTCGCAGACCTCATAAGCCAATAACAATGCAGCGACTTTTTTGTCTTCACAACCAAAGACGGCGATAATGGAAAAGCGTTGATACGTTCCCATTGCTCATCAAATGTACCGTCGTCGCTCTCGACAAACTGTGCGTTGATCCTTGTGATGTCTTCGTCGTTATGCCCGCCGAGGTTGACTACGAAAAAAATGCCGCGATTTTCGGCATTGTACCTGCGCAGTGCGTCTTCCATTGCGTTGATTTTAGCAGCTTGACATTCCAGTTTTAGTCCCGTAAACGACGTGCCTTTACGGTCGGCGAACACGCGTAGGCACACGGTTTCATCCGGCTCGAAGAAACAACGGATAAATTCCTCAATCGGAATTGCGCTTGTGTTCATAAGATTCCCTCGCTTTCAATATACCTGATTCGGATTCCCAGGCGTTTCGCCTCGGTTATTTCATAAGCCATTCCTTGTGTGACCGTGCCGCCGCACACCCAGATTTCAGAACACAGCCGCAATGCTTCGAGGCCGAGCGATATGCCCACCCTACGTTCCGCTTCGTTGTCGTCATCGAGAAACTGCGGAAAATACAAGTGCGGTGCGATTGGAAGCTTGCCGCTGTCATAAGCGATGCGGCAATACCTGCGGGCATTGGCGATGTTTATCTCGATATCGCCTCGGTACGGTGAGCAGATATACACTTTTTCAGGCGCGTGGTATACAACCGTTTTATCATGCCCGCAGTGGACAGCGGAACGTATGGCATGAAACGCCGTCGGGTCACTGTACCCCTCGTGGTTTTTATAATTAATATCCATGTGCTGCCTCCGTTGCAAACTTGCGTTTTGTGGCGAGGCCGCCCCGGATATGGCGCTCCGTTTTGTTCTTGTCAAGCACTTTCCTTACCAGCAGATACAGGGGTATATTGTAACTTTTCAAGATAACAGTGACATCTTTATGTATCGTTGACTTGCCGACCCCGATGACTTTTGCCGTTTCACGCACGGTCGCGTTGTTTTCGATGATGTATTGCGCCGCAGCGACACACCGGTCTTCGGAGGATATGATATATTGCCGATGGCTCATGATATATTTTCCTCCAATTCTTTCAGTTCTCCAAACCGCGCACCGGCTGCGGCTTCCGCGACAATCGGTACATCAAACTTCGGGAATGACCGCGCTTCCATACATTCCTTGATAAATACTACCGCTTCACGCAATTTATCCTCCGGCACCTCGAACACGAGTTCGTCGTGGATTTGTAATAACGGCAATAACCACGGACGCTCTGGTAATCCTGCAATAATCTTACCGAGTGCCAGCTTAAGTATATCCGCCGCGGTGCCTTGTATCGGCGTGTTCAGTGCGCAGCGTTCGGCGAACGTCCGCTTTCCCCAGTCCTGCGAGGTTATATCTGGCAGATACCGCCGCCGACCGAGTGCGGTTTCGGAGTATCGGGTAACCGAAGCGCGGCGTTTGGTTTTCTCCTGCCACTCGGCGAGCTTCGGGTAACCGGCTTTAAGGTTCAATATTATTTGATCGCATTCGGGCAGAGACTTATCCACGCCCGCCTTGAGCTTGAGCGTGCGCTGCAGTCCGCGCGGAAACAAGCCATAAAATGTACCGAAGTTCACATTTTTCGCGATGGTTCTTTGCTCTTTGTCGTGCTTGCCCGCGCCGAATATGAAGGTCGCGGTTTGGTCGTGTATATCTCCACCGGTGCGGTAGGTCTCAAGCATCCGCTCATCCCGGCAGAAGTACGCACCGACGCGGAGTTCTATTTGCGAGAAGTCCAGCGATAATAGAACCTTACCCTCGGGCGCTGTGATAAAGTTCCGCACACCGATATCCTCCGCACCGGTGCGGGGCATGTTTTGCAAATTTGGATTTCTCGCCGCGAACCTGCCCGTCTCTGTGGCGAGTGGCAGTAAATCCGCATGAATCCTGCCTGTTACGGGGTTGATATGCCGCATATATCCATCGATGTAGGTTGATTTTATCTTACCCCAGCGGCGGTATTCCTGCACGAGCTTGAACAGCGGCACAAGTTCCGGTCGGTTTTCGGCGCACCATTCAGAGAGCAGGACTAGCGCTTCATCATCCATTGCTTCCTGATACTTCGAGGTAGTTTTAAGGACTGGCAGGCCGAGGTCTTTATACAGATATTGTTTAAACGCCGATGTACCGGCATTGGCTCCGATGTTTACATCGCCAATTATTAACGCTATCTTGCGACGCAGTTCTTCGAGCTTATTATCACACTCGATTGCCTTAGTCGTCATAAGCTCCGTGTCGGTCAATATTCCGTTGTACTTCATCAGCCCACAATATATAGCGGTGGGGGATTCGACCTGCTCGGTTATGTACCTGTGTCTCGGCATCCACTTGTCGAACCAACCGTTGAAAAGGTGGTACAGCCGTAGTGTATAATCGGAGTCGGCGCAGGCATAGCGCACGGTTTCGTAATCGGAGGGGTCGAGTTCATCGAAAAACCTGTCGCCGGTCACCTCGGCGAAGGTCGGGAGCTCGGTGTCAAACAGCTCCGGCACGAGAGTTTTCAGCCCGCTGTCGGCGAGCGTGCGGAAGGTATAGCAGTTCTTGAGCGTAAGCTGCGCCGCGGCGATGGTGTCATAGCACGGTGGCTGCAGAATTATTCCGCGTGCGTAGAGAAACATAGATTCGAACGCAAGATTATGTGCGATCTTTATGATATCGGAGCTTGTGAAAAAGTGTTCCGCGAGCCAGCCCCACAGCTC
>DHAH01000157.1:1920-7096 GCA_002397345.1 Clostridiales bacterium UBA4959 | reverse complement strand
GCGCTACCAACTGCGCCACACCCAGATACAATTTTGCCGACATATTCTATGTCTTAAGCGTTGACAATTATACCATATAAACCGGCTTTCGTCAAGGGGTAAAAATAATTTTGTTCTTTTTGCCGTCTGCGTGTGATAAACTGCTGCATATTTTATTAATTTATTTTAAATATATATTGCTTTTATCTAATACTATATGTATAATATTACCGACAGCCGTTAGTGTAATTGTCATTAATAACTTATTTTGAGGAGGTTGCCATGCGCTTTTTAAAACATATCCCCATTTTACTCGCCACAACAGCCATTGTCTTCATATGTTTCGGCTGTGCAGACAACAAAACGGGCAAATTAAACAATGACACAATAAATTCGCTTTCCGAAACAAATGAAGCGGATTCCACAGCCGAATTGAAGCCCGATTTACCAGATGTTATGTTTAATGGCGAAAAATTTGTATTTTTGGTACGCGGTCCTGCTTATAACGAATGGATGAGTCAGGATATTTACGTCGAACAGCAAAAAAGTGAGCCGATCGCGGATGCTGTTTACGAAAGGAATCTCTACCTTGAAGAAAAATACAATATTAAAATCCGCGAATACGGTTCCCGTGATGTGGGAGCAGACGCGCGCAAAACTATCGCTACCGCATCCGACGATTATGACGCGGTGATGGCGGATACCGGAGCAACCGCCTCGCTTGCCAGCCAAAAATATTTATTTGACCTCCACACCATTCCTTATATGGATTTAACCAAAGAATGGTGGGATCAGCGTTCGGTGTCGCAGCTCTCTATCGGCGGAAAATTATACTTCTGCACAGGCGATCTTTCGATAATGGCAAACGACGCGACTTGGATACTCATGTTTAATAAGCCGATGATCGGAGATTTGAAATTCGAATCGCCTTATGATTTGGTGCGGAATAATAAATGGACTATCGAAAAGATGCTCGAAATGGCAAAAGGCGCCTCAAACGACGAAAACGGCGACGGCGTTATGAAATATACTACCGACAAATATGGATTTGTAACCCACGGATCGTCCTGTGAGGGATTTTTCTTTGGTTCGGGCTGTAATATCATAACTAAAGACGATAACGACATGCCCGCTATCACAATGATGAGCGAACGCGCGCTCTCTGTGCTCGAAGCGGCGCACGAATTAATGGGAAATCGTGATATTGTAGTCAACGGCTCGGTACAGTCGCTGAACGCGGTAACGCAGATGCAGCCTGTATTCCAAAGCGGACGCGCGCTGTTCTACGGCGAAGTGATGCAGTGTATAATCCGCCTGCGCGCGATGGAAATCGACTTCGGCGTTATACCCTTCCCAAAACTTGACGAAAATCAGGCGAGTTACAATCACTTCATACATACCACCGCCGCAATGCTGAGCATTCCGGTGACAAATAATGATCTGGATAAAACCGGCATTATACTTGAAGCCATGACCGCAAAATCCAAATATACCCTGCGGAAAGCGTATTATGACGTCTGTCTGCAAGGTAAATTCATGCGCGATAACGAATCCGCCGAGATGCTTGATATAATTTTGAGAACCCGCAACTTTGACATCGGTTATATTTACGGCTGGGGAGATCTGTTTGAAAACTTCCGAACCTGTCTGACCAGCGGCAAGGGCGATTTCGCCTCTAAATTTGCAAGGAGCGAAAGAGCCGCCGAAAAGATGATGGATAAAACAATTAAATCGTGGCTCGAGGGTGTCGAAGCCTAAATTTACGGCATATCGTAATAACACCGCCGGCGCGGGTAAAATACCCACACCGGCGGCTCTGTTTTTTATTTAATCTTCGCGCCGAACGGCATTATCGCCAGTTTAGCGAGCTTGAAGCATTGCAGCCCGAACGGGATGCCAATAATCGTAACGCAGAACACCAGTCCAATCACGGCGGATGTGCAGGCGAGCGGCAAGCCGCAGAAAATCAGCCAGATGATATTGGCGATAAGCGACGGTGAACCGCCGCCAAACTCTATCTCGCGCCCGAACGGGAAAAAACTCAGCCGCGCGAATTTAAAGCATTGGATGCCGAGCGGGATGCCAACAATCGTGATACAGCACACGACGCCCGCAAGCGCCCAGCCCAGCCCGAGCACAGCGCCGCCTAAAAAGAACCAAACAATATTGCCTATACAGCCCATAAATAATTTCTTTCAATATAATAATTATTATTAACCGCACGGCGAGGCGGCTCTTTGCGCGTCGGGTATTTTCACACTATAGTATATTAAATAATTTTTAATTATGTATGGAATATTTATTCTCCGTATCCGAATTTAAGCGTCGGGTATATGCTCTCCATACGTTTATCATCAAAACGGTCGTCGAGCAGCTCTTCAATCGCATTCGACGGAGATTCACCCGAAGTGCGCTCCTTCCAGCGGTATACGGCGGCGGCGGAAACAACAGTGTTGACGAGCATGAACGAAAGCAGCACCCATGTTATCACCTTGCCGCTTTTGTTGGGAATTTTCATTATTAGCTGCGCTAAACGCGGGTAGAGCCACTTGATCCAAAATACGCCCAATATACCCCAGTACAATGCGTATTCGGGGCAGATCCTGCCGTTTATATTAAACGGTTTACTGCTGTAATCCCAAGAGGTCGAGCCTAAAAACGTTTCTTGAAACAGCGAGCACGAATATTCAACAACACTGCCCGCTATCGCGCCTCCGATGAATGAATACCACTTGCTGCGATTGCGGTATTTAAACAGCGCCAGCGTTAACGCAACCGCGCCAAACCCATAAACAAGATTAAACGGGCCATATACAAGACCTGTTCGATTTTCAATATATCCGTTTTTTAACAGACACCACAACACTTCTATGCCAACGCCGACGAAGCTGCCGAAAAAAAGCATCCAAAACAATTTATAAAAAGAAATGCCTTGCGCAAAATGGTGCGTTTTTTGTTCCTCGTAATCGATCAACGCGTTCGGCGGTGTTTTAAGCAGCCAAAGATGGCGTTTTTCCAGTCCTTCCAATTCGCGCAGGCTCGTTTCGACTTCATCCAGCGGCTCGCCCAGTTTATTCACCGTTTGCCACATTTTAAAT
The DNA here is from genome assembly GCA_002397345.1 of Clostridiales bacterium UBA4959. Lineage (GTDB taxonomy): Bacteria > Bacillota > Clostridia > Oscillospirales > CAG-272 > DTU078. The sequence continues at coordinate 4,019 of DHAH01000157.1, read as the reverse complement.
CGCCACTTTTTAATCTGCGCGGTATCGCTGCGGATTTTGGAGCGGAGCGCCGCACGTTCGTATGGTGATAAATTCTCATTCTCCGCGAGCTTCATTGTATAAAAATTTAATCTGTCCCGCGTAGATTTTTCAAATTCATCGATTTCTTTTAAATCAAGGTTTTTTATAAAATCATTCATAAAATAAATATTTTTAGAGTTATAATTTATTTGCTTTTTTAATTCGCTGCTCTAATTATACCATATCCAAACTATGATTGCAAGATTCTGCACGTTATTGCCGTTATCGACATTGTATACCTTTTTAGTATAGTATTTTTACCGTATGTTCATATATTTAACAATATGTTGATAGAAAAAATCTCCTGAGTATGGTATTATAAAGGACATAGAATCAATAATATTAAAAATTGAAATGGGGCATCCACATTGAAAAAGTTTCTTTCTATCTTTATATTAGCTATCGCAGCCGTCGTGATCGCTGTGTCTTTTTCTTCCTGCGCGAGCGGGAACAATAACTCCAGCCTGACCGGCACGGATACAGCCGGCGAGACAACCTCTGAAATCACAGCCGGGGAAACTACATCCGCGGAAACCACCGCGCCCGAAAAGACAAAAGTCAACATAACCGCGCTTATCGGACCAACCGGCATGGGTCTTGTGAAGCTCATGGAGGACAACGCCGCGGGTACGGCGTCAAACGATTACAACTTCACGCTTTCATCCGCGCCCGACAACGTCACCGCAGAACTGATAAGCGGTTCGACCGACCTCGCGGCGCTGCCGCTGAACCTCGCTTCGGTGCTTTATAATAAAACCGAAGGCAAAGTCCAGCTCGCGGCGGTGAACACGCTCGGCGTATTGTATATGCTGGAAAAAGGCGATACGATAACAAGCGTCGCCGACCTGCGCGGCAAGACGATTTACGCGACCGGACAAGGCTCGACACCCGAATATATCCTGCGTTATGTGCTTTCACAAAACGGCATTGATCCCGACAAAGATGTAACCATCGAATTTAAAGCAGAGCACGCCGAGCTTGCGGCTGCCATGACCTCAAACGATGTTGCGATAGGAATGCTGCCCGAACCGAACGTGACCGCGGTGCTGTCCGGCAATACCGATGTGCGTGTTGCGCTTGACATGAACGCCGAATGGCAGAAGCTGACTGGCGCGCCGGTCATACAGGGCTGTGTTGTGGTGCGCACCGAATTTGCTAAAGCGCATCCCGAAGCCGTAGCCGCTTTCCTTGACGAATATAAAACGTCGGTCGATTATGTAAACGCCAATATACCCGACGCGGCAAAGCTCATTGAAAAGAACGGTGTGCTGCCCAAAGCCGCGATCGCGGAAAAGGCGCTGCCCCGCTGCAACATCGTTTACCGCAGCGCCGCCGACAGCAAAACCGACGTCGCCGCGTTCCTTGATATATTAAACAGCTTTAATCCCAAAGCTATAGGCGGTAAGCTGCCGGGCGATGATTTTTATTATTCCAAATAACAGGACAGCGTGATTTTGCAAGCGGGGCGTGTATACACATTGGCGCCCGATTAAAAATTGTTTTCGCCCATACGAGATATGACAAATAAATTTGCAAAATTTATTAAATTAATGCCGCGGATAATTTTACCCGCGGCATTTTGGCTTGCGGTTTGGTGGCTCTGCGCGCTGCTTACCGGCAGCAAATTATTGGTTGTTTCGCCCGCCGAAACATTGTCGCGCCTCATCGAACTGGCGGCGACGGCCGGGTTTTGGCGCGACGCGCTGTCGTCGCTGGTACGTATTGTCACAGGTTATACCTACGGTATTGCGGTCGGGCTTGCACTCGCCGCGGCGGCGCGAATTAAACCCGCGCGCGCGCTGATCGCACCATTTATCACGGTGGTCAAGGCGACACCGGTAGCTTCGTTCATCCTGCTGGCTCTGGTTTGGATCAAAACAGACCGTGTGCCGCAATTTATTTCCATGCTCATGGTGCTGCCCATTATTTATGGTTCGGTGACCTCCGCAGCGGATTCCGTTGATCCAAAGTTGACCGAAGCGGCACGGCTTTTCGCGCTGAAGCCTTTCGCGCAACTGAAATTTTTATACTTCCCCGCC
>DHAH01000157.1:1358-1765 GCA_002397345.1 Clostridiales bacterium UBA4959 | reverse complement strand
CCCCCCGCCATATTACCGCAATTCTCGGGCGCGTGCGTTACCGCTCTCGGTCTGGCGTGGAAATCCGGGATCGCCGCCGAGATTATCTGCACGCCGAAGGCGTCGATAGGGCGCAGGCTTTATGAAACAAAACTGTATCTTGAGACAGCCGACCTGTTCGCGTGGACACTGGCGGTTATCCTGCTCAGCCTGCTGCTCGAAGGCGCGGTCAAGCTGGCGTTCGACCGGCTGGGCGGAAAATTTCGCCCACAATCAAACGTAAGCGGAAAGGAGCGGAGCGATGGCTGACATTATATGCCGCGATATTCGCAAAACATACGGCGGGAATATCGTACATGACGGATTTTCCCACACTTTCAAAAACGGCTCGGTAACGGTTATAACCGGCCCCTCCGGCTGCGGCAAGA
>DHAH01000157.1:0-1222 GCA_002397345.1 Clostridiales bacterium UBA4959 | reverse complement strand
TGCGGCAAGACCACGCTGCTGCGTATGATCGCCGGACTGGAACTGCCCGACAGCGGCATTATCACCGGCGGCGGACTGCATAATTGCGCGTTTTCGTTCTCCGACGACAGGCTGTTCGAGGAATTTTCCGCGCTCGATAATATTACCTGCGTCGTTCCCCGACGCGAGCGGCATAAGCGACAGGGAAATCTTTTTGAGAAAAGCGCTCCCGCTCTGCAAAAAACGCCGCCCACCCATGCCGCGCGGGAGTTACTGCTCGCGCTGGGACTGGATGATGACGCGATCGTTAAACTGGTGCAAACATTTTCCGGCGGTATGAAGCGGCGCGTTTCGATCGCGCGCGCCTTCGCGGCGGAGCGCCCGGTTATACTGCTCGACGAACCGACTGCCGGGCTGGACGCCGATACGCGCGAGGCAGCGCTCGATTTTATTAAAACGCGTCAGGGAAATGCAACGCTGATTGTCGTAACGCACAGCCCCGCCGTCACCGCTCAGCTTGGCGGTGAACGGCTTCAACTCGGGGGAACGATCGAAAACGCGCAACCCAAGGGAATATGTGAGCTGGATTGACCGCAAGTTCAAATAAAAATCACCCTGCCGAGGCGATAACCCGCGGCAGGGTGATTTTTTAGTAGTTATGTTCGAGCAGTCCCGCAATAAACAACATTTTCTATAAAAAAAAATTTATTTGCCTATTCGTCGGCAAAACNNAGTCACAAGGATAAGTTGTGAACCCGCCCCATAAGGCAAACTGAATACGGAAAACAAGATGCAGAGGAAGTTGTTGTAAAAACTCCCTCTGCATCTTGTTTTGGTATTTTATATTGCTATTCGTCGGCAAAGCGATAGCCGACTCCGACCTCCGTAAGAATAAAGCGTGGATGTGTCGTGTCTTTTTCCAGCTTCCGGCGAAGGTTTGCCATAAATACCCGCACACTTTTACTGTCGCCGCCATCATAGCCCCAAATTTTCCGGATAATATAGTTGTGAGTAAGCACCTTGCCACGGTTGGCAATCAGCAGAAGCAGGGTTTTATACTCCGTCGGGGTCAGATGAATTTCAACGTCCTCCACAAGCACCCTGCGCTTTTCATAATCTACCGTAAGCCAATCGCAGGTAAATATCGTGCCCGCGTCGCCCCCGACCTTTTGCAGGGAGCGTTCCGCCACGCGGATGCGTGCCATAAGCTCGCCCATATGAAAAGGTTTTGTAATATAATCGT
>DHAH01000093.1:26886-27493 GCA_002397345.1 Clostridiales bacterium UBA4959 | reverse complement strand
TAATTTTTTATACATACTATAATACATATAAAACGGACGCGTTTAAAAACGCGTCCGACTTTTTATATATATGTTATTTATATAACGCTGTATATCGCTAACGCGATAAAAGCCATGAGCAAATAACCGCAGCCTACGATTATTATATGCAGCCACGGGCGTTTGTCTTTTTTTCGGCGCTGCAGCACATAATCGGTATAGGATGTATGTTCCCTTTCATATCTGCCCGGTTTCATAACTTTTGCGAGTTGTCTTCCGCCGTAACTCAACAGGTCAAATCCGCCTTCGTTTGATACAAACGCGAATCCCCCGCCGCTGAGCAACAGCACCGCCGCAACAAATAAACCGTCGCAAACCGCTTTTGCGGCTTCTTTAGCTGTCTTGGCGTCGGCAATGCCTGTTATATACGCCGCAAACGCCGCAGCCAATAAACCGAGCAGCGCCGCGGTCAGATATTGCTTCACAGTGTTCCGCTTATAGTCGCTCATTTATTTTTATAAAGCTCGAGATATTTTTTCAATTCAGATTCGCTGCACATTACGAGATGTCCCGGCGAAATTTCGCGCAACGAGGGTTTTTCAACCATATAGTTATGGTCGACAAGCTG
>DHAH01000093.1:20196-26776 GCA_002397345.1 Clostridiales bacterium UBA4959 | reverse complement strand
TATAGTTATGGTCGACAAGCTGGTTATAAACCTTGCGTTTACGATTTTTTTCGTAAAAAGGGTCAGGGCGCGGGATATTGGCAAGTAGTGCGTTTGTATAGGGGTGCATCGGGTGCGCGAACAGCTCTTCCGCCGACGCAAGCTCGACAATATGACCTCCGTACATCACCGCTATACGGTCGGAGAAATATTTTACAACCGACAAGTTGTGCGCGATGAACAAAATTGTAAGCCCCAGCTCTCGCCGCAGATCATTAAGCAGATTTATCACCTGCGCCTGGATCGATACGTCGAGCGCGGAGATCGGTTCGTCGGCGATAATCAGACCGGGGTCCATTATAATAGACCGCGCCACACCAATACGCTGACGCTGTCCGCCAGAAAATTCGTGCGGATACCGTCCTGCGTGTTCTCTGACCAAGCCGACGCGTTCTAAAACTTCATAAACCTTTTCATCTATATACTTCTTATCGCGCACACCGCGTATTTTTAATCCCTCGGCGATTATTTCACGCACAGTCATACGCGGGTTAAGACTGGCGATTGAATCCTGGAATATCATTTGGATCTGGGTTGTGAAGCGGCGCTTTTTGGCAAGACGCAACGCGTCGGCATATTCGGCACGGAGCTTCTTCGCTTTGTCTGGATCGGTTTCCGCTGCGATTTTAGGCTGATATTCCGCTTTCAGATGCGCTATTTCTTCACGCGCAAAATTACGATCGCAATTTTTTTGGTCATATTCCGCTTCTTTTATCAGCTTGCGCTGCTCGGCTATAAGCGCGTTGTATTCACGCTTTTTTGCGGGCAGCTCGCTTTTTATGCGCGGGTCAGAATTCGCGCTTTTAACCTGCGCTTTATAAATAGATTTTATCTGCTTGATTTTATCATAATAAGAGCGCGTACCGGCGCAAATCCGCCGTCCTTTATACCAGACATTACCCGAGGTAGCGTTATACAGTTTTATTATCGAGCGTCCGGTGGTAGTTTTGCCGCAGCCCGATTCTCCGACCAGTCCGAAAACTTCACCGCGGCGGATTTCAAAAGAAACATCGTCGACAGCTTTCAGCTCACCGTTGCCCATTTTAAAATATTGACATAAATTTTCGACGCGGAGCAGCACGTCGCCGTCATTTTTTTCCATAATTTATTCCTGAATCTGTTTTATACCGGCGAACCACCGGAGGCATACCTTTCCACTTTATAAGTGGCGATTTATCATTAAACGGTACGTTTATATCGCTCATTTTTTATTTTTTTCGAGCTTATCGTACATTAACTTGATCCGCTCGGTTACGATTTTCGGCGGCTGTACCTTCGGCGCGTCGGGATGGAGCAGCCATGTCGCCGCGCAATGTGTGTCGCTTATTTCAAACAGCGGCGGCGCTTGCTCAAAATCGATCTCCAGCGCGTATTTATTACGCGGCGCGAACGCGTCGCCCTGCGGGGGATATATCATGTTCGGCGCGGTGCCGGGAATTGCGTCCAGCTTTTCAGACGTTTCAAGGTCGGGCATCGACGACAGCAGCGCCCATGTATACGGGTGCGCCGGCCGGCAGAAAATGTCCTCCGATGTGCCGTATTCGACTATCTTGCCCGCGTACATCACAGCGACGCGGTCCGCCATATTCGCGACGACGCCGAGGTCGTGCGTAATGAAAATAACGGAGAGCTGGCGTTCCCGCTTCAAATTATTGATAAGATCAAGAATTTGCGACTGTATAGTCACGTCGAGCGCCGTAGTTGGCTCATCGCAGATGAGAATGTCGGGGTTAGCCGCAAGCGCGATGGCAATGACAATGCGTTGACGCATACCGCCCGAAAATTCGAACGGATATTGGCGATAACGGCGTTCCGGCTCGCTTATTCCGACTTCTTCCATCAGCTTGATCGCCTTGTACTTCGCCATTTCATGGCTGATTTTATAAACGACCTGCCCTGCTTTTTCTTTAAAGAAATCGATGAGCGTAACCGCTTTTTGGTCGAAATCGACCTGTGCCGCGGCGGCTATGTCGGCGACATAAGCATCGCGCAGTCGCGTTATAATTAGCTCGATGTTGTTTTTAGCTAATTTAAGATCGACAAGCTCTGCCGGCGGGACAGTCCAATCCGGGTTTTTACCGCGCGCGATAAGTTCATCATACTTCCGTTTATTGCGGTCATATACTACCTGAGCCGACGGGTTTGTCTTGACGCCGCCAAAATATTTATCTATCGCGCTCGACAGATTCGCGCCGAAGGTATATGCCGAGCTGTCTTTGTTTATTTCCATGAGATCGATGGAGCTTTCAACCGCTTCGACAAGCGTCTTTGCTGCCGAACGGCATTCAGGCTCTGATAAATTTTCTTTTGTAAACACCGGCAGCGCTTTCGTTATTTCATCGACCGCGCGCTTTTTTGTCGCAATTGATTTTTCAAACGAATTTTTAAGCCCTATCTTTTCGTTCTCTATGAACGTAAGCATAAATTCGCGGTCGATGTATTCGCGCGTCTTTTTATTAAGCTCTGAAACGAGATATTTATAGATATCCTCATCCGGATTACGCATCGCATAATAACCGGCGGTAAAAAAGTTAGGTTCCTCGCGGCGGTCGATAGCTTCAAGCAGCGCGGAGACTTCTCCCGCGATTTTATCCGCGTTTTCGCTCATGCTCTCCCTGCAGTTTGGCAGCTCGGTTCGCAGCTGCTCTATGGCGGTGTCGAGTTCTTTCTGCGGGACGGTGTAGGGATGACCCGCTTCTTTTAAATTTAAAATCAGCCGCCTGATAATCGAACGGTAATCGAGCTTCTGCTTGCGGTCTGAATTGAGTTTCAGTGTCTCCAGCTTCGCTTTCGCCTCGGTAATATTGCGGGTGCAGGCGTTATATTTATTTTGCAGCTTAATTGCGTTTATACAGAAATTATCAAGTGTTTTAAGATCGCTTTTAATCTTTTCTTTTGTCAGAGAGCTGACCGAATAACGCTCGGCGCCCTCCTCCATATTTTTTTCAAGCAGCGCCAGCATACGGTTGAACTCCAGCCTCGAACGCCGGCGTACAATCTTGTTTTTAAGCAGCATCGCTTCGGTGAGCTGCTTGCCGATGCGGACGATGGGGTTAAGGCTGGATAACGGATCCTGGAATATCATGGCGATGCGGTCGCCGCGTATCTTGTGGAAATCCTCCTCGGAAATACGCAGCAGATCCTTATCGCCGTATAAAATCGTTCCGCCTTCAACGATGGCGTTGCCCGCGAGTATGCCCAGTATGGCGCGGCTTGTCACCGATTTTCCCGAACCCGACTCGCCGACGATGGCCAGCGTTTCGCCGCGGTAGAGGTCGAAATCTATATCGCGAACGGCTTGAACCTTACCGTTCGATGTTTTAAATGAAATGCGCAAATCACGCACTTCAAGCAGTTTTTCATTGTTTTTATCAGGCATGGTTTGTTCAGTCCTCCACGCCGCGCAGCGACGGGTTAAACGCATCGCGCAAACCGTTTCCGAATAAGTTGAACGAGATCATCATCAGCGAAAGTACGAACGCCGGGAAAAATATCATGTGCGGGAACTGTGTAAACGAGGGCTGCGCCGACGCGATCATCGTACCGAGCGATGTTCCCTGGTCGCCGTTCAGCGACATTATGCCTAAAAACGACAGCACTGATTCCGAGTTGATTACGCCCGGTATAACAAGTACCGACGAGGTTATTATCGTACCTAAAGAATTAGGAAAGATATGCGCAAACATCAGGCGCGTGTTACTGGCGCCGAGCGTTCGCGCCGCAAATACATATTCAGAATTTTTAAACCGATAAAACTGCGTTCTCACGCGGGAAGCGGTGCTAATCCAGCCCACGCTGACAAACGCGAACAACAATGAAATTACCGGCCCGACTTTGTTTGCATAATGAAGCTGGAACAGCGTCACCACCACCATAAACGGTATGTTGGCAAGCACATCCGAGACGCGTTCCATTAACATATCGGCGACTCCACCGAAATAACCCTCGATTGCGCCGTAAATACCGCCAATGATGAAGTTTATCGCCGACACAATAATAGCAATCGTCAGCGACAGGCGGATACCTCCGGCAAGACGGATACAAATGTCATAACCGTTTGCGTCAGTGCCGAACAGATAATCCGGCTCGAACCCGTAAAGATACTGGTAATAGTTATAATAAAGCACGCGGATCTTCTTTGCTGTCGAACCGGTGTTCTGATAAAACTTCGGATTGCCATCCTTGTCGTATAAATAATTTGATTCAAGCGGTTCAGAATCTTTAAGATTATCTGTATCGAATTTTAAATCGCGCACGGAATAACCGGTATCGCTTATAGGTTCAATCCGTCCGGGTCTGGTTTTATACCAGTAGTTGGCGTTCATCGAGTCATAACAATATTCACTGCTTGTATCCACCATGGGATAAATGACCTGCTTACCCGTTTTTTCCTGCCATTCGAGTATTTTGAAATATTCGTCATCCTCTACCTGGAAATAGCGGAACCCTTCTTCAAGATATACGTCTACTTTAAGTTGATGATAGCGTTTTCCTTCTTTTGTATATGAATCGCCGATATGCTTTGCAGGGTTATATTCATTTTCCATGCCCTGCTCCCAAGTCGCGCCGCGTCCGTCCATATCAGCCGCGCCGACCCCGATTCCTATGGTGTTGACAAAGGCATTATCATTACGCTCGCGTTTTGTCTGACCGTTGAATATGCCGATCTTCGATAATACGCGGCTTTTCGGCACTTTTTTTGAGTAAGATGTGACAGAAAAATTTATCTTATACGGCGATACAAGCGGTGTTATCACCGAAAACGCCATTATAATCAATATTATTATCGCCGCGGTGACAGAAGCGCGGTTCTTGCGGAACCGTATCCACGCGTCGCGGAAATAACCGATAGGTTTTGTATCAAACTTCGTGTCGTGCAATTCGCCACGATTGGCAAGGCGCAGCTTTTCCGCCGGTATATTTTTTATATCCGATGCTTTCATTTTTATATATATCTCGCTTTCACTTTTCACCCATCCTGATACGCGGGTCGATAAGCCCGTAGCTCAGGTCTATAATCAATGTGCCGACGAGTCCGATAACTGTATAAAAGATACTCACAAATAAGAATACGTCATAATCGAGCAGATTTATCGACTGTAAAAATAATTTTCCGACACCCGGCACCGCAAAAATCTGTTCTATAATAAGCGAACCCGCCATAATTGAAATAAATTCGCCGATTATCATGGGAAGGATCGGAACCATTGAATTTTTCAAGGCGTGGCGCGTGGTAGCCTGCGCCCGGGTTAAACCCTTTGCGCGCGCCAGCAGCATAAAGTCGCTGGTCAGCACCTCTGTCAGCTCCGCGCGAGTGAAGCGTGCCAGTCCCGCTATTGTGCCGAACGATAATGACATCACCGGCAGTACCATGGAAACAAACATCGGCCATGACATCCATAATTTTAATGTGTTGCCTGAATGGAGTACGGCAGTGACTGCCGACTGGCTCATACCCATTTTTATACCCGCGTCATAAAGGCTTGAAATTATAGCGGGAAACCATCCAAGCTGATAATAAAAGAAATATTGAACTAAAAACGCGTAGATAAACGACGGAACAGAAACAAAGATCATTACTCCCGTCGAGATCACATGATCTTGCCATTTATTTTTCTTTAAAGCCGCGAAAATGCCCAGCAGTATACCGATTGGGACAGAAATAACGAGCGCGTAAACATTTAATATTATCGTCGGTGTCATGCGCGAAAACAGAACCTCGGTCGGGCTTTTCAGATATTCAATCTTCCACGACGTGCCCCAATCCCATTTTGTAAATATATTGCGCAGATAAATGCCATATTGCACCAGCACCGGTTTATTGTAACCCAACGCTTCACGGCGCGCTCTTGCCGTCTCCGCCTGAGAAGCGGAAAGAAATTCTTCCTGCGGGAGCATTCTTACCAGCACGAAAGAAATCGTCATTATGATAAACAGCGTCAGCAGCATTAATAATATTCTTTTTGCTACATATTTCATTTTTTATCTCGTCCCAAGTATATTTTGCGATAGTTTTAATTAATGACCCGCCGGTTCCGGCTATTCTGACCGGAACCGGCGGATTGCTTTGTTATATTTTATTTATAGTTGAGCGTGCCGCCCTGTTCTTTGACATAGGTATCCCATTCAAAGTCTGAATAGTTGTGCTTCATAAGTCTGAGTCCGCCGAAACCATACATTACGTTATAGTTCTTTGTAGCGTATTCGACTTTTTTGGATTCCAACTGCACAGTCGCCATGGCGGTTACCGGGAACATGTGCGCTTCATTGAGAAGCGCGACTTCGATAGCCGATAATATTGCCAGTTTAACTTCGTGCGGCGCGTTCTCATATTTTCCGGGAGTAGCTCCGGGACCATAGAGAGTTTCCTGCCAATTCCACAGGGTGTCGGTGATTTCTTCTTCACCGTTGCCGCTGAAGTTGGCTTTAACGGTGACGTTTACAGTTTTCGCGTTGAAGTTGCCTTCTGTAATATATCCAAGACCGTTTCTGTTGTCATCAAAAATGTAAGAGCTAAGCGCGCGGTAAGGATAATATGTAG
>DHAH01000093.1:11515-20074 GCA_002397345.1 Clostridiales bacterium UBA4959 | reverse complement strand
GGTAAGGATAATATGTAGCTCCGCCTAAAGCGCCGTAGCCGCATTCACGTGCGCCGGTGTTGACATCTTTATAACGTTCGTTAATATTAAAGAGATATTTTACCGAAACCTTGCCCTCCAGCGGTGTGCCGGCGGTGCCTGCGGCAAGGAATTCGTTGAACTTTTTCTCCATTTTATTAAGCGCGTCGGTAGCCGGACCTTTTGCCGCACCGATATTTATAACGATGTTCTGACCGTCTTTATATATACCCTGTTCTTTGGCTGTATTATACGCTTTGGTAAATAAATCTTTTGCTTTTGCAAGGTCATAACCCGTGCAAGCCTGATATGCTTCCTTAAGCGTTTCGTAACGCTCGCCCTCGCCGTATTTCAGACCGTAGTAGTTGACGATGCCCTGCATAGCCTGATCGGAATTGCGGTAAACGGATTTGGGGTTGTTTTCCACATCATAGAAGTACAGCGAACCGAGCAGCCCGACCTGCGGCAGGTCGCCGGCGGTTACTTCTTTACACCACGTTTCGCGGTCAAACGCCCACGACATGGCTTTGCGGAAATCCTGGATCGAGAGTATCTGAATGTTATTGCCGTCGTTGCGCTCCGCTTCGAGTTTCTTTAACACATCAAGGTTGGTGTTGAAGAAAAAGCGGGGGCTGAACGAGCTGGGGTTCGGTGTTTTGAGCAGATAGGGCGAACCGCCGTATTCTGTCATATCATCCGCTTCGAGATCCACGCTGTCGATCTCACCCTTTGTGAACATCTGGAGGAGCGTCGCGTGGTCAGAGATCACATCGGTTTTTATACCCGTGGTTATGAACTGACCCTCGTGCTTGCCGTCGGTATAACCGTACCAATTTTCGTTTTTAACGAACACGATCTGCTTGTCCTTTTCAAATGTGGCAAGCTTATAGGGGCCGTATGCCATATAAGTGTCAAGCGATGTGCCGTAGTCGGTGACGGTAAGATCTCCTTTGGTTGTCTTGCCGCCTTCATAAAGCTTTTCATAGACAAGCCATGTGGTTGTCATCGAGGTTATAAACTGGAACCTCGGCTGTATCTTAGCGGTGACATAAATAAGCTCATAATCGTTTGTCTTATACAGACCGACATCCTCAAAGGAGGTTTTGACGATTTCGCTCTGGACAAAATCTAAATATTCGCCCGCGTATTCGGCGTATTGCTGACCATCCGCAAGATAATTATCATAAAGATATTTCGCGGAAACGTAATCCTCGTCCTGACCTTCCTCAACGGCGGGGTCACGGATGGGGGTTTCGTCTTTTATGGATAAAACAGTAGAGCCGTCCGCGGCTGTCAGACCCCAGAAGCCGTTTATGTCGACATAAAGCTCCAAACCGTCCGCAAGCGCGGCGCCGGCTGATTCGTATTCTTTTTCGTGTTCCCCGATCGGCTTATAAACCTTGGCGCCGATCTGGTCCTGCTTGAAATACTGTTCGCCGTTGAAGATCGCATTCTCGCCGCTCCAATACAGATCGGCGCGGGTGTTCTTCATCTTGCAGTCGAGCAGCGCTTTCATGGAGTAAAGGTAGGAATCGGCGTTGATGGGAGTGCCGTCCTGCCATTTCGCGTCCTTGTTAAGCGTGATCTTATACATACGGCCTTCATAATTGCCGTCTTTGTCGGGTTTGATTCCGTATTTTGCTTTTTCCGCGTCGGTAGCCTGAGCGGTTATGTCTTGAATATCAGTCGCCATTTCAAATGTTTCCTGATATTCCCCCTCAGTTTTCATAGTGCGGTCTACAAAACCTATTTCAGTATGATCGAAGACATATGAGTCGCCGTTTGTTTCCCAAGTGTGGTTGTTCCAGCATTTAGGAGATGAATCGATAGTCTCACGTATTGTGTAAGTTTTCGCGCCGACACTCTCAATTGCGGCGAGCGCGGTTTTTCCGTCCGCAAGCGCGGTGTCGCGAGCGGCGTCGTCCTTTGCGTCTTTGATCGCCGCGAGAGCGGTGTCGTATGCTGACTGGAGCGCGGTGAGTTTTTCTGTTGAATAGTCATTCTTGCTCTTCAACGACACCATTTCCGCGTCAAGTGCGGATATAGCGGTTGTAAGCTTGTCGTTGCCATCCTGCTTTGTGCAGGAAAGACCGACAGAAGCCATCGCCGTGAGCATCACGACGATGAGGAGCATTGATATAATGCGCCTTGTTTTACCCATGATGGTTTCTCCTTGTTGTTTTCATAATAATATAGTTGTCCGGAGGCAGCGTTTTTTGACATAAAAGAACCACATATCCGTCAGCTATTTAATTAATTAATTATATCATCTTTGAAACGGATTTGTCAACAGTCCTTCAACTTTCTGTAAATATATCACAAAATATATTATGTCTGATTAAATCATGTACCGTCATTTAACTATATTTATGAGATTATTATTAATTCAACCCAGCAAAAGAATATCCGAAAGCTGCGTTGTGCTGTCATTTTCGATAAACAGTCGATAGTGTTTATACAATGCCGGGGTATTTATCTTGAACCCGAAACAGGTATAATCCGCCGCTTCGAGCCGCGACTCGCCGTCGTCCACGCTGTCGATCACGCGCCATTCCTCTGTTTCAGCGTTGCGCCCGTATAACACCCATTTATCGGGGTTGCGGTCGTTGTATTGGGACGTATCGTTCGCCGTGCGCAGGACATATGCTTTTGCCGTGAACTGCTCCGAGGCGGAAAATAATATCTCGTTATCTCCGCCGCCGTTGTCATAGCAATATTTTGACGCCGCCGCGCCGTCGAACAGATTTTCCGGTCCCTCGCCGCCGAATCCCGGCGCGACAGCTTCGTCGAGCTTCAGTTCGCCTTTAAAAGGTTTATATTCTTTCATCAGCTTTTTTGTTTCGTCGTTACCATATATGTCTTCGTCCGGCGCGCCTCCGCCCCAGTGAATTTCATCCTGATTGCCCCAGCCGCCGTTATTTGTTTTTTTAATGAAGTCGCCGTTTTTATATTCGTCGGTGTGATAGTAATCGTTAAGCCAATTTATGCGGTTCTCCACCCATTCGGCGAAATATTCATAATGTTCTTTGTAATTTTTGAGCGAGGTAATAAATTTCGTCTCACGGTTCTGCGTTGTGCCGAATATCTTCCATTTAAGGAAGTTGCGGCTGTATGAATTAAAGCCGCGTTCGCCTTCGGCAATGATTTTCGATGGCAGCTTCGAGATTATGCTCTCGTAAGTCGCGTCCCAGCGCTGTACTATAAGCTCGCGGAACCACGGCAGTTTTGACGCCTCCGTATACCACGGATTGCCCAGTCCGTTGCGGCTGTCAATACCTGCATAAATATCGGTAAAAAATTCGCAGCCTTCGTTCGAGTTTCCGAACGCCAGGTCAAAGTCCCACATCGGACCGAGCTTCAGCTTACCGCCCTTATCCTTATGCAAATAATAGCTGTCCCAGCCCAAATCGAGGTTTTTGGTTATTTCTTCAACCAGATATGTATCGATATATGAGTTGATATCGATATATTTTTCGACCTCCGCGCGGTCACCCGACTTGACGGCTTCATAACACTTATTCATATATGTTTTTATGAATTCATACTGTTCTTCCGCCAACTTTTTGTCGGTTGACAAGTCGCTGCGCACCTGATATTGGCGGCTGCCGACATTGAAAATCCAATCGCCGCTTGAATACGCCGATAACTCGACCAAAAATCCGGTGTCGGCGCCCTTCAATTTTTTATCGACATCCACGCGATCATTTCCGACCTTTATTTCTTCGGAAAGCAGATATACACCCCGGTATTCGCCGTTAAGATAAACCTCCACCGAAGTGGATGAGGGCGCGAAGTCGATTTGATCGTATTCCCCCGCCAGCTCAAAAGCAAAGTGATTCCGCAGCAATGTCTGATCGCACTGGTTCGCCAGCAATACCCACACGCGGTCGCCGCCGCTCCCCAATCCGAAAAGATTCTGCTTATCGGTAAACTTGACTTTATATGATTTTTTCGGATAGCTCCATGTATTGTTGCCCCGCCCGCGAATTTGCGCGGGGTACGACGCGGCTTCGTCGCCGCCTTTGAACATAGTTATATTCGTTGATATATACTCGGTCTTGCTCTTCACGTCGTGCCCGGTTTCGGTTTCGATAAGCACGATCGGCAGCTCGAGTATATCATAATCGAAAACAGCGGTGATAATTTCGCTCTGTGCCGCGCTGTCGCCCGAGCGCGACGTTTCGGTCGATCCGTCGCTCCAGCGCACGAATTTATAGCCGAGGTTTGCCGACGCGGTAACTTTTGTGGTAGTTTTCCCGTCCGCCGCGTCCTGTTTTAACTCACCCTTTATCGATCCGGCGGCTTTGGAATTTACTGCATAGACGATATAAACTCCATCGGAGGGTAGTGTTCCGTCCTCCGGCGTTTCGGGTAGGTACTGTGTGACTTTTATTGCGGGTTCGGCGGTTGTTTCCTCAACCGTAGCGCCCGGCTCGCCGCCCTGATTTGAACATGAGGTTATTGCGGCAATCGCAGTGATTATTAATGCAAATAAAAATGTTTTTATAATGTTTTTCATTTTATACCGGAATAAAATTTTCAAAAATAAAGGTATCGAAATATTTACGGTTGGCGTCCAGTTCTTCCTGCGATCTGATTGTCCATGCCACCGCCGTCGCGCCAAGCGCGCGGCAGATACGCAGTGACAGCCTCCTCGCGCCCTTAAACTCGTACGCGATGAAATCGGGGCGTGTAGCATAATTAGTCAGCAGATTGCGCAGTATGAAATATTTATACTTTTCTTTAAACCCTTTGCTTTTTTTAAAAAGCGCCGAAAGCTGCCCGCGCGTGTCGTCGGGCATAAGCTTTTTCCACCGTTTAAGCGCCACCGGGTGAAACGACTCCACACAGTAATCGCCTTTATAGGCGCTTAACAACGGCGCGGACAGCTCACATACACGGAAAGAGGCGTCGTCCATTTTCAGCTCAACAACCAGCGGCACCTTGCCGTCTGCGATCTCCAGTGTTTCAGCCAGCGTAGGCACGCCGATTTTAGTCAGCTCCGACGCTGTCATTTCTTCCACCCTGCGGTCGACGCCGAAAACGCGTTTCAGGTTCGAGTCATGCGCGATGACAGGCACGTTGTCCGACGATACGCGCACGTCAAATTCAAAGCCGTATCCGGCTGAAACCGCAGCGCGGAACGCGTCGGCGGTATTTTCGTGAATCCCTGCGCTGTGAAGGCCACGGTGCGCAATATATTTACCCTTGAATTTCGCCGCGTTTTTTTTAGCCTTCGACTGCATCCGCGGCGCTGTTGCGAAGATATATAAAACCGATATTATCAGGAAAACCGATATTAATATAATGATAGTTTTTAAAACATCCATAGTCAGTCATCCGCACTTTCATAATTTTCGAGCACCGTCGCGCGTTTCTGCGGCTTAGCGTCGCCGTGCCGCACGAAAATAAACACAACAAATGCCGCAGCCGAGAAAATAAACGCATATGGGAACAGCACTTTGTATCCCAGCAATGAAATCAGCCAGCCGGAGAAAATCGGCGTGAAAATCTGTGCCGCCATCGAAAAGGTATAATATACGCCCGTATATTTGCCAATTTCGCCCTCGCTGCCCATCTGCACTACCATAGGGTACGAGTTAACGTTTATCGCGGCCCAGCCGATACCGACAAGTACAAGCATTATGTAGACAAACGCGCTGTATTCGGTGATGAACATCATACCCGCGTACGCGGCTGCGATCAGCACGATCCCGCCGAGTATGACCTTTTTACGTCCAAGCACAGTCGATATGAATCCGATTGGTATAAAACTTATCACCGCTGCTATCATCGCGATCATCATACCCGACGCGAAGCTGCCGCCCTTCAGACCCCATACCTGCTGCGCATATACAGAATAAACGGAGGTGACGCCGTTGTACGCGGTGAACCAAAGGAATACCGACGCGAGCATCAACGCCAGACTTTTAACCACCTCACGCGGCAGCTTTCCGCCCTTTTGAGGTGCGGTCTGCTGTTCGATGTTTACGGCATTGTTTTCACCTGCGGTTTCTACCGCGAACTGCGACTTGATTTTACGTTCTCTGACAGTAATCGCGAGGATTGCCACAGAAACCGCCATCAACCCCGCAACACATGCAAAAATCGGTATGTAGCTGCCATCTTCCTTGACCAGCAGAGCTATCAGTGCAAGTGTATAAACGCCGCCGAGCGCTCCCATGAGGTTGATTATGGCGTTTGCTTTCGAGCGCAGTGGCGCGGGCGTCAGGTCGGGCATCAGCGCAACCGCGGGCGAGCGATAAAAGCCCATCGAAACAAGCACCAGTCCAAGCGCGATTATGAACAAGACGAAACGCCCCGCCGTCACGGAGAAAGACAGCAGCAGCATCGCAATGATCGCCGACACAGTACCTATCACAATAAAAGGCATGCGTTTTCCGAATTTTGTGTCAAGCCTGTCAGACAGAACGCCGATGAGGGGCAGCATGAAAAGCGCCAGCACATTGTCCAGTGCCATTATAACACCGCGCAGCGTTTCGTCAATACTAAAATTGTTGGTGAGTATCAGCGGTATGATGCTGTCATACATCTGCCAAAACGCGCTGATGGACATGAAAGCGAAACCGATGAGTAGTGTGGGCGGATAATTCAGCTTCATAAGATATTTACCCCGCGAGCAAATTTAATAAAAACTTTATCGAAAAAAGAGCGCCGCGATAACCGACGGAGCTCTTTTCGACATGACATTTACCTCGCAACCGTATAACAGTGAACGGTTATTCCGCTACCGTGGAACGGCCATGCGGAATATAAAACAGTATTTTAATTACTGCTTCATGGCAGCGTAGCATTCGCTGCAGTATACCGGTCTGTCGTTGCTGGGCTGGAAAGGAACGTTCGCTTCTTTCCCGCATCTTGCGCAAGTGGTTTTGAACATTTCACGCTGAGGCTTGCCGGAGCTTTTTCTTAAATCGCGGCACTTCTTGCAGCGCTGCGGTTCGTTCTGGAATCCTCTCTCAGCGTAAAATTCCTGTTCGCCTGCGGTAAAGACAAAATCTTCGCCACAGTCCTTGCACTTCAACACTTTGTCTTCGTACATGCTTTTGTTTACCTCGCTTAATAAATATGGATGGTTATTTGCCCCAAGACGGACTGACACCGCCACCTTTGATAAAACAACGCTCTGCTCTTAAGCTACTCGGGCATATTTAAATTTTATATAATATATTCAAATAAAAATATTACCGTAATCAATATATGTCGGATTATATTATATACGTCAATTTATATACGCTGTTTCAGCTTCTTTTTGATGCGGCAGACGGCGTTGTCAACTGATTTAACGTCACGGGAGAGGGTGTCAGCGATTTCACGGTACGACTTGCCCGAGATAAAAAGCTTGAAGACAGATTTTTCGTAATCGGTCAGGCTTTCGTCTATCACTTTTGTCAGTCGCTCGTAATTTTCTCTATCGATGATATATTCTTCCGGATTATATGATGAAACTTCAGGCTCGTTCTCCGATATAACGCCTTCGACCTGTCCGCGATGGCGGCGGAGGACGCTGATAAGGCGATTGCGGATGCAAATTTTTGCGAAAAGTCCGAAGGTTACAGACTTTTGACCGGCATTAAACGCTTTCACCGCTCCATATAAAGCGATGACGGCTTCCTGGCGCAAATCCTCCGATTCGAGGTTGCACCGTTTTGCTTCCGAGAGGAAGCGCGCGGTCATTGAATCGATGAGCGGCGCATACGCTTCCGTAATTTCGCTGAACGCCGCGTTATTGTCCGCTTTGGCGCGCAGTAACATGCCGTCGTCCACTTTTCCGCTCCCTTGATTACATTTATATATTATATCAGCAATTTAAAAATTGTCAAGTGTTTTTTAACAAAAATTTTATGGTTTAGTGATAATTGTTGATTAAATAGTAATTTATCTTTTAATATGATGGCGCGGTCTGCCATTCCCCGCTATTTCCTTCCAACGCTGCGGCGATTTGCGGCGGCGCGGCGTTCATTCGATCAGATAATTTATATCGCCGGAAAATATCGCATAAACGCCGCGGAAAACCACCTCGGGCTTATCGGTAAAATTATATTTCATTCGTTCGGCAAGCGCTTTGTCTTCGACAATCAGGCGCGAATTCATCAGCTCGCGTTTTGCTTCTATTACAACGCATCTGACCTCATATGTACCGTCGTCAAGCGGCGTTACATCGCATTTTATCTCTGAGCCGCGCTTTTTAAACGAAAGCAGGCGCATGGCGCTTTTCAAGCTTTTTTCTCTGAGCATAGCGAGCAGCCGCGAATCGAGTGTATCCGCTACTGAAATGCCTTGGTCCGTGATCGTGTAAAGCGTTTTGCCGTTGGCAGTGAATTCTTCGACATTACCCGTTTCGAGCAGCTCGGCAAAACACTCGGAAAAATCAAACGGGTTGACAACGCCGTCCTGGACTACAATGTCGTTTATGTTTACATAATCAAGCGGGTAGTGGATGTTGCGCAAAAGGAACAGGATGAATATTTTTATATCGTTTTTATCTTTTAATGGTGCTTGCAACTATAATCACCTCTC
>DHAH01000093.1:0-11440 GCA_002397345.1 Clostridiales bacterium UBA4959 | reverse complement strand
CAACTATAATCACCTCTCAAATCTAACGCCCAAATGGGCAGCGCATTTTTGCCTGCCCATTTGGACGATTTATACTATAAATCAGTTTATTTTTCTTTGTCGCTGGCTTCCAGTGCTTCTGTTTCAAGAGGTGTGGTTTCCTGATAGATATGATAGTTCTTAAGGTTCGCTTTTGCAAAATAATGATAACCGTAGAAGGCTTCCTTGACGCCCGACAGATCCGCGCCGGTCATATAAGCGTCCTGATACACGAAGATCGGAGCGACAGGCGACATGTCGAGCAGCATTTTCTCAGCGTCGTGGAGAATAGCCGAACGCTTTGCGGCGTCCTTTTCATTGAACGCGTTCGCAATAAGGGTGTTGTAATCGGCATTGTTAAAGCCCGTCACGCCGGGTACGAGCTCGAAGTTGCCAGATGCGAGGTCCATCTTACCGCCCGCAAACTCAAGCGAGTAAGTGGCAAGGTTGGCGAAAGCGCCCGTGGAGAACATTGTCAGATCGGCGGAAATCACATCGAAATCGCCCGTCGCATAGGCGTTCTTATAAAGATCACGGACCAGGTCATATTCGTTCTCTTTATATTTTTGATAGCCGAGCGTATTGACCTTCACATTAAATCCAAGCTGACCCCACGCGGAGGATACGAGTTCCGCCGTAGCTCTGTCGACCTCGGTGTCACGGATGGAGATGGTTATATCGCCGCCGTTTACACCCGCCTTGGAAAGCAGGCTCTTCGCCTCCGCAATATTGGCGCTCGGCGAGATCAGCGCGCCGCCCACGTCGCGGAACATTTTATTACTCTTTGAATTTACATCGTAAACGCCCTTTGTGATCAGCCCTTCCGCGGGATTGGCAAATACGATCTTGTCGGCTATAGCTTTGCGGTCAATCGCAAGCGAAAGCGCGCGGCGCACTTCGGGTTTATCAAAGGGGGCTTTTTTGGTGTTGAACAAATAAACGCACTCGGTGAGGGTGTCGTTTTTCTTCACCTTACCGTCATAATCAGCGCGTTTCGAAAGCGGTAATTGGCTGTCGAACACAAGCTTGTTTTCCTCAAATGCCGCAAGCTGGGCTTCGGCGTCCATGCGGAAGTTTATGGCAAGGCGGTATGGGATGACATACTTTGTCAGCGAATCTTCTTTTATATTGCGGTAATAATAAATGTTTCGCTCAAGCACCAGCGATTTGCCCGGGTCGAATGTGCGAACCACAAACGGACCGTTGCAGGCGAGGATGGAGGTGTTCGACGACCAGTCGGTCGCTTTAACGGTTAAATCCTCACGCACGGGGTAAAGCAGCGGGCTTGCCAGAACCTCGCGGAACTGATCGTAATCGATGGCAGTTTCAAACTGTATCTGGATTACCTGTGTATCGGCGTCATAAACGCCCAGGTCGTCAATGGACTTATCGCCGGCTTTGACTTCCTTCGCGTTCTTTATGTCCATGAGCAGCGCGGCGGCTTCTCCCCGGAATTCGGGCTCGAGCGCGCGCTTGATGGCATAGACAAAGTCCGCCGCCTGAACGGAGCGTCCGTCGGACCAAGCGGTGTTCTTTAAGTAAATTTCAAGCTGATATAAACCTTTTTCGGGATCCTCGGTCACTTTATGTCCCGAGGCGATGCCTTCTGTGAGTTTGCCGTTTTCATCGTATTTATAAAGACCTTCGTAGATCATTCCGAGAATCTTTGTCGCCGACACGTCGGTGTTGGCGGTGGCGGGGTCAAAGTCGTATATCTCAGTGCCGAGGTATACAGGGATAATAGAACCCTTGTCGGTGCTCTTTTCGTCGATTTTTTGAGCGCATGCGGCCGCGCTCGCCCCGATGAGCACAATACTCAGCAGCAGGCACAGGATCTTCTTCATGTGGTTTGCTCCTCCCAGAATTTTATAATTAAAAAATTATAGTTCAATTATCCCGTCCGGCGGCGTGATAATTGTCTTGTGAGAATTTTTAATCCCCACAATTAATAAACGTACAACTTCACCTGTACATTATATCATCAATTCCAAATATAATCAATGGCAAAATTCACGGAAATGCGTACTTTTTAAAATAATTAGACGCTTGCACAATTACTTTTTATGATTTTTGTGAACAATATACAAATGTAGCCATGCTTTCGCTCTTAAAAACCCGTTCCCGGCTTCGTATAATTTTAATCCGCCGGGATAATATTATGATCATGGAAAAATGTAATAAATATAAAAAGTATATTCGCACCGATCTCGCCGCCGAAAGCATGCCCGACACAGACACGCTGACCGCCGCGAATAACGAAGGTGCGTCCGGCATAAAGTATACTGAAGAAAACAAATCCGGCTATCAGGTTGAGACACTGCAGGTATTAAACGAACATGGCGAATCCGCGACCGGTCGTCCGGTCGGGACTTATATCACCATAAACGTCGGCAAGCTGTGGCTTGCATCCGACGATCAGGTCGGCGACGCTGTCGATGTGATCTCAGACGAGCTGCGCGCGCTGGCGGACAGACTGCTACCAAAAAGCGGAGGCGTGCTTATCTGCGGGTTAGGCAACCGCGAAATCACCTCTGACGCGGTCGGACCGCTTGCGGTGCGCGACGTCACCGTCACGCGTCACATACGCGGCAGCGACGCAAAGCTGTTCGCGCTGCTCGGCTCGCGCGAGATTTCGGCTTTGGCTCCGGGAGTGGTGGGTCAAACGGGTATCGAAACGGCGGAGCTGGTGCGCGGCGCGTCGGAAAAAGCCGTTCCGGGCTTAATTGTGGTTATCGACGCGCTGGCTGCCCGCTCTACCGACCGGCTTGCGGCGACCGTACAGCTCTGCGACACAGGCTTATCGCCCGGATCGGGTATCGGAGGCAGTCGAAAAGCGCTTAATGCAGACGCGCTGGGTGTGCCCGTCATAGCGATAGGCGTTCCTACGATAGTCGATTCGTCAACTCTGGTATGTGACGCTTTCGAGCGCGCCGGATTGGATGAAATCCCGCCCGCGCTGGAGGCGGTGCTCGAGAACGGACGCAGCTTTTTCGTTTCGCGGGGCGACAGCGACATCGCGGTGTCAACCCTCTCTTCTGTAATCGCGCGCGCGGTCAACGCTACTTTTCTCGGCTGACAGGGGACGGGGATACGGAGAGCGGAGAACGGGGATACGCGTGATGGGGAGAGGGTCAAGCAAGCTTGACCCCGCTCCCTCCACACCCCGCAATGATAAAAAATAATATTTTTACGTTTAACGCGCTTTTTTATATATTGAATAACTTTCCTAATAAATCCGTGTTTCCCCTGACCATAATATTTTAAACATTTTAAGGGATGGCGTTATGAGAAGATATAAACTTTTTAAAATTATATACGGAACATGCGCGGTAACGCTCAGTGTATTATTGCTGTTTGCCGCGCTCATCGCGACCGCGGCGAGCCATCTCGGCATGCTGCCGGATGAACCATACAGCGGAATCGGCGGTGCAGACCCGCCCGGCGCAGTCGAAACCGGCGACCGGCTCACCGGTAACGAGGAAACCGCTCTGTCACTTATCCACGATCCGGGCGGTACATACGCGCTGGAGTTTTACGACGCGCTCTTCTACACCGAGGAGGGCGAAAATCATATCAAGGGCGACTATACAATCATATCGCGCGACCTTTCAGCTTCAAATATTGGCGATATGTTCAACGAAACGCCGTATAAACCCGACATAAACGCACTTCTCGAGAAATATAAGCCCGTTTCCGCGCAGAATAAAAGTATTACCACGCTCAAAGCGACGACCGCCGCGCCGCCCGTGGTCGAGCCGGAGCCGCTGGTGCTGATTATACATACCCATGGCACCGAGGGATACGCCGCTCCGGGCGCGACCTCCTATTCCATGGGCGATCTGCCCCGCTCGACGGACATAAACCAAAACATTACGGCAGTCGGGCGCTCCATGCGCGACGCGTTTGTTAAAAACGGCATCCCCGCGCTGCACTGCGAGATTATGCATGACAAAGAATCGTACAACAGCTCATACCGCAACTCGCTTGCGACAATACTCTCTTATCTGGCGAAATATCCGTCGATAAAATACGTATTTGACGTTCACCGCGACGCGCTGCTCGGCGACGGTGTGATGACGAAATGCGTGTGCGAGCTTGACGGAACCGCTTCCGCGCAGGTTATGTTCGTCGTCGGCAGCGACGCGGGCGGCGCTAAATATCCTGACTGGCAAAAGAACCTCGCCTTCGCACTATCCGCGCAGCTTCTCGCGTCCGAGCGTTACCCGGGTCTGATGCGCCCCATCAGCTTGCGTAAAGCATCGTTTAACGCACAATACGCCTACCGCGGGCTGCTCATCGAGGTCGGCTCCTGCGCCAACACGCTCGCCGAAGCGAAAACCGCCGGCGCCGCTATCGCGGACGTACTTTCAGAACTTATTTTTCAGGGGGTGTGAATTACATATATAATATGTAGGAATCCGAAAGGAGCAAAATAACGGATGTTTAAATATTTGTTTAAATGCGCGCTCAATTTTACACTCTGTATCGCGATAATGGCAGGCGCCGCCGCCGCTCTCGGCGTTGAGTACAAGCTGGTCATGAATAACGGGGATAATGCCGGCGGCGAAAACGCCGTGGTAAGTTACGATAAAATAAATGAATCCGTAGGCAGGCTCACGCTCGGGCAGTATACCTTTAATCTTGATCTTAAGCTGCTCGACGGCGTGGGCGCAAAGCTCGGACAATATATGGACAGCGCGCTTTCGTACCTGCCGGAACTGGCGGTTAAAGCGGGCGGTTTCATGCGCGATATCGCGCTTCACCTGGGCGGATGAGTTATACAGAGATAAAAATATAAATTGCCACGCCGCCTATACAAACAGGCGGCGTGTTTTTTTGGCGCGGCTTGTGTACGCCGCTCGTTTTAAACAGTAAATCGGAACTCTACCTTGCTTATATAAATATAATCGGCGGGAGTAAACCCCCGCCCATGGTTATTTTTATATACCTGATTTATTTGCCGGCAGTACCGCCGCCGCCGTTCGCGGCGCCTCCGGCACCGCCGTTGGTACCGCCGTTGACACCGTTTGTGCCGGTACCGCCTCCGGTGCCGCTGCCTGTGCCGGTACCACCGTTGGCGCCGCCGTTGGTACCGCCGCTGGTGGTTGCTCCGCCGCTGGTTGTATTGCCACCGCCGGTCGTGGAGGGATTTTTATTCGTTGTAACTGCCGAGGTTCCGGTGCCCTTACCGGTTGTATCTTTGCCGGTGCCCGTTTTAGGCTGGCACGCGAACATGGTAACCATCATTACCGCGGCAAGAATCAGCGCGGCTATCTTTTTAATCATGATTTGTAGTCCCTTTCATCATACGATGATATTCTTTAACTATTTTAATTGATATACATTATTATATCAATACACAAATCATTATTTCCTGCGCGGATATATTTTATGTGTTTGCGTGAAAAACATAAAATAAAATACGAATATTACCGCGGACGCTCCGCAATTTATAAAAAACACGAAATGATTTTTAATTAATCATTTTTAAAATTAATTCGAAAAACCGCTCGCAGGAACGCAGATCCATGCGCTCTGACGGAGTGTGGATGTCATATAGGTTAGGTCCGATAGAAAGCGCGTCCAGTCCGGGTATCGCGCCGACAAAGATACCGCATTCCAGTCCAGCGTGCGTGCAGCTGACCTCCGCGTCCCGCTGTCTGCCCGGTATGGAATTATAATTTGTGATAAATTTTTCGCGCAGTTTCGAATCGGGGTTATACTGCCAGCCCGGATAACGACTGTGCGACGCGGCGTCAGCGCCTATAAAACGCGCCAGCCGCTTATAGTACAGCATCATCTCGTCCAGCTTGCTCTCAACCGACGAGCGGAGCAAAAAATCCGCCGTTATCGCTCCGCCGTTATCGGCAACGACACCGAGGTTCGAGGAGATTTCAACCAGACCCGGCATATCGCGCGAGAATGCCAGCGGCCCGCGCGGGAACAAGGTTAAAAGCGAGATTACGCGGCTGGTATCGGCGAAGGTGAGCGTATCGCCGGATTTTTTAGGTTTTGACACGCGCAGTTTAAAGCCCTTGTCCTCGACGGGAAGTTCGGATTTTATTTTTTCCTCAAGCTTAATTAAAAATTCCGTCGCTGACGCAGGTTCGCGCACGGCAATCATCGCCGTACAGGATGAAGGTATCGCGTTGTCCTTGATGCCGCCGCTTATGGTGACAAGATTAAACGGCTCGACCTCATACAGCTCCGCCAGCATCCTACCGGCGATATTTATCGCGTTGCCTCTGTATTTATCAATCTCCGCGCCCGAGTGACCGCCAAACAGCCCCGACAGCTCCAGCGTTATCGTTTTGTCCGCTGCCGCGGCCCTGTCATACGGCACCGAGATTTTAAATCTTACGCCGCCCGCGCAGCCCGCGGTGGCGACGCCCTCCTCCTCGGAGTCGAGGTTGATATAACTGCGCGCCGTTATAAGCTCGCAGTCAAAACCCATTGCGCCGCCCATACCCGTCTCCTCTGTCGCGGTTAACAGACACTCCAGCGGCGGGCGGTTATAATCGCCGTCGAGCAGCTCAAGCATTGCAGCGACCGCTATGCCGTCGTCGCCGCCCAGCGTAGTGCTGCGCGCGCCGAGCATATCGCCGTCGGTGAACAGTGCCAGCGGATCAGCTAAAAAATCATGTGCGCTCTCCGCCGTTTTAACGCAGACCATATCAATATGACCCTGTAATAATACAGCAGGGTCGTTTTCCCGCCCGTCCGACGCCGGCCGGCGCATGAAAACGTTGTCCAAAGCGTCGCGCACATATTGCAGTCCGCGTTTTTCCGCAAAACTGACAAGATAATCCGCTATCCCGCTCTCGTTGCCCGATCCCCTTGGAATTGCCGAAATTTCCTCGAAATAACCGAACATCCCGTCCGGTTCGTATCCTTTTATAACGCGCTTTGACATACGCTGATACCTCCGATTTATTTTTATAAATTTCATATTGTCGATGTAAAAGCGGTCATTGACCGATCGTGCAATGTTCGACGGTTTGATGATTCGATGGGGGTTACGGCGCGCCGAGGGCGTCGCGCCCTACAGCGATTATTTTATTTGATGCACAGTATTAAATAATAATAATCCCATATTTGCGGGGTGTGGGGGGAGCTTCTCCCCCCACGCGTTCCCTCGTTCCCTCGTTCCCCGTATTCCCGCTCTCCGTTAATATCGATTATCAAAAATACGGGTCGATTTCTTTTCGCTGCGCGGCAGTTCTCCTATCGCTACGGCTTTCGCCTCCGGCAGAATGCCGATGCTTTCTTTGAAGACGCGCTCCACCGCGGTTTCGAGGGCCTGCCTGTCCGCGGCGTCCGTTTCAAAAAACAGACGCAAAATATCACGCCCGTTAAGGTGATCGATCATCACCTGATACTCGCTGCTCACGCCGTCCACAGCGGAAAGCACTTCGTCCACGCGGCTCGGGTATAGGATCGCGCCCTTGACCTTCACCATGTCGTCGCTTCGCCCGATAATAGTGTCGATACGCGGGAAATCGAGCCCGCAGGCGCATTTGCCGGGCAGCTCGCGCGTCAGGTCGTGCGTGCGATAACGGATCAGCGGCGCGCCCTCCTTTTGCAGCGTCGTAATCACAAGCTCGCCGCATTCGCCCTCCGTGACGTGCTTTCCGGTTTTAGGGTCGATGATTTCATAAAACAGGAAGTCCGTCCACATGTGCATGCCGCATTCGTGCGCGCAGCTTATGCCGATGCCCGGACCGTAAATTTCTGTCAGGCCGTATATGTCATACAGCTCCACGCCCAGCTCGCCGGCGATGCGTTTCCGCAACTTCTCGCCCCAGCGCTCCGAGCCGATAACGCCTTTTTTGAGGCGGATTTTTTCTTTTATACCGCGTTTTGTAATTTCCTCCGCCAGCAGCAGCGCGTAGGAGGAGGTGGCGCATAAAACGGTCGACTGCAAATCCATCATCATCTGAAGCTGCTTGTCGGTATTTCCGGGTCCCAGCGGCAGAGCCATTGCGCCCAGAAGCTCCGCGCCCAACTGGAAGCCGATGCCCGCCGTCCACAGTCCGTAGCCCGGCGTTATGTGAACGCGGTCGCTTTTTGTGATCCCCACCGTTTCATAACAGCGTTTGAACATAAACGCCCAGTCGTTAACGTCCTTTTGAGTGTAGGGTATGATAACAGGCGTGCCGGTCGTTCCCGACGACGAATGAATGCGCACGATTTCATCTTCCGGCACCGCGGCAAGTCCGAGTGGATACGCCGCGCGTAAATCCGCTTTTTCGGTAAAAGGCAGCGCATAAAAATCTTCCGGAGTTCGAATTTCTTCTACATTAAGCTCCGAGAAACGTCCGGCATAAAATGCTCCGTTCATCGCGTGACGGATAGAAGATTTTATGTTTTCCAGTATTTTATCTGTCATCAGCATGGTAAGTCCTCACTCGTTATATCCGCAGATATTGTATCCGCAGATATTGTATCAGCGCCCGCATGAAGCGCATGTAAATTCATTTCTAAGTACTTTTCCGGCAAGCGCTCGCGCAGGGTGCGTTCCGCTTCATCCATCGTAAACGGCAACAGCTCGCGCGCCACCGCCGCACCGAGAAGCGCGACATTCACGGTTTTCGCGTTCCCGCAGCGGCGAATCAAATCTTCGCCGTCAACAACGGTCAGCCGCTCGACCTTCTCGCGTAAAAAATCAATCAGAGCACTCGCGTCGTAGTCGCCTTTGAGCGCGCTTGAAACGGGTCGCACAGCACGGTTAAGCGTTATAATCTCTCCGCTATCTTTCAAAAACGGCAGCGCGCGCACCGCTTCAGCCGGTTCAAACGCGAGCAGCACATCCGCGCCTTCCGGAGGAATCAGAGGAGAATAAATCTCGCCATTATTCATGCGCACATGGCTCACGACGCTACCGCCGCGCTGCGCCATGCCGATTGTTTCTGTGCCCCGCACATTATAGCCCTTCGCTATGGCTGCCGCTCCGATAAGCCGGGAAAGCAATACCGTACCCTGACCGCCGACGCCCGTAAGTAAGCAATTAAACATGCGCTTTTCCTCCCTCGATCGCGTTAAAACGGCATAAACTCACGCACTCGCCGCAGCCCGTGCATAAAACGGAGTCGATTACGGCTTTACCGTTTTCCATATACATTACCGGACAGCCGAGGTTCTTTACGCATACGCGGCACCCCGTACATTTATAGCTGTTGATTTCACAGGGAACCCCTCCCCTCGACACCGCGATGCAGGGCCCCTCAAACAGCAATACCCGTACGCCTGTTTTGTCGAGCATTCCTTTAACCGCTTCCGTCGCAGCCGGCACGTCAAAAGGATTTACGCGCGCGATATCCGATACGCCCGCCGCTTTCACTATGTCGTAAATCGACAGGCGCGGCGCGGTTTTCCCCGTAACCGTCACGCCCATTCCCGGATGCGGCTGGTTTCCGGTCATCGCCGTTGTGGCATTGTCGAGGATACAAATAATGATATTCGCTTCGTTGTAAACCGCGTTAATAAGTCCCGGCAGCCCGGTATGGAAAAACGTAGAGTCACCGATAAAAGCGAAATTCAGTGTATCGGGTTCCACCCGATTGATCCCCTGCGCTATCGTAATACCCGCACCCATGCAAAGACAGGTGTCCACCATATCGAGCGGTTGTGCGTTGCCGAGGGTATAGCAGCCGATATCGCCCGAAAATACGGCTTTTCTGCCGCCGGCGAACCGGTTTACAGCCTGCTTGACCGCGAAGAACGCGCCCCGGTGCGGGCAGCCCGCGCACAGCACCGGCGGTCGCGCGGGGAGAAGGGGCGGATTTTGTCCGGGTGACATAGGAACAACTTCCATATGTATATCAAAAAAGCCGCATAGCATTTCACGCACACCCTGCACCGTGTTTTCGCCTGCGTCAGGTGTGTGACCGGTCAGCTTACCCTTGATTGTCAGGCTGATATGCCTGCGTCCGCAGAGCGCGATAAGCTCGCGTTCGATAACCGGGTCAAGTTCTTCGATGACCAGCACCTCATTCAAACCCTCCAGAAAGTCCAGTGCAAGTTTTTCGGGAAAGGGAATGGTGGAAACTTTTAATAATTTGCACGGCTCATCAATTTCCGAAAGCGCCTCACGTACATAAGCATAACTCACGCCGCCCGTGGCAATGCCCTTTTTTACCCCGCTCGCGGCGCCGGTAAGGATGTTCTTGTCGTACCGCGAGAAATCGTCCCGAAGTTCTTCAAGCAGCCGTTCGATTATTTTATGGTTTTGCGCTGTCAGGCGCGGAAAGATAACGAAACGACCGCCATCTTTTGAAAAACCTTCCGGCTCCTTTTTTTCGAGGGGAGGCAGGATATTAACGGACGCGTAGCCGTGGCAGACGCGCGTCGTCGGTCTGAATAATACAGGTCGCCCGTATTTTTCGGAATAATCAAACGCGTCGGCGATCATCAGATACGCTTCCTCGGGCGTGGACGGGTCGAACACCATCAGCTTAGCAAAAATGCCGAAGTGACGCGTGTCCTGCTCTGTTTGCGAGGAGATAGGACCGGGGTCATCCGCAACGACGACGACCATACCGCCCTTGACGCCCACATAATTAAGGCTCATCAGCGGGTCGGATGCCACATTCAGCCCCACTTGCTTCATCGTCACCATAGCCCGCGCACCGGAATATGCCGCTCCGGCAGCCACCTCAAGCGCGCTCTTTTCGTTTACTGACCATTCGATATAAACGTCCTTGTCCTTATGGCTTGCGACGGTTTCAAGAATCTCCGTCGACGGTGTGCCCGGATATCCGGTAACCACGCGTACTCCGGCTCGCAGCGCACCGAGTGCGATCGCCTCGTTGCCCATTAACAGTCTTGTTTCAATTCCCATTTTCATCTTCCTTTTTTGATACTTAAATTCGCCTCTAAAAAATTAAAAACCCACCCTTAACAAAATAAATAATGCTTACTTTTATAAACATTGGTTACTTTGTTAAGGGCGAGTTAAAAAAATACACTCGCGGTGCCACCTTAATTTTGCAAAAAAATTGCCTCTTTGCGGGATACCGACATATCCCTCAGCTTTTACGCGGCTGAAACGTCATGTATAATCGTCATTATTGTAATAATGACTTTCCCCATGCCCTCGGCGGTCCATTTAATACATCGTTTCGTACAGGGTTCCCAGCAGTCCCCCGCTCTCTGCATGAAGAAACTATTTAAATCTCTTCGACGACGTTTTGTATTTTTATCTCCGCTTCAACGGTTTTTGTGTGGATATTAAATTTGGAGCTAATGGTGGGATTCGAACCCACGACCTGCTGATTACGAATCAGCTGCTCTACCAACTGAGCTACACCAGCATCTGTGAGAACCGACTGTCTCCGTCGAAGTTCTGTTTGTTAGTTTACCATGTTTTCGCGCGTTTGAAAATACCTGACCTTAACTACAACCGGCGACCTGCTGATTACGA
>DHAH01000022.1:13023-13323 GCA_002397345.1 Clostridiales bacterium UBA4959 | reverse complement strand
GATTTTCACGGGCACAGTCCCGAGTATTTTATTTACAATATTGCCGATCCGGACGAGCCCCGCGGTGTGCGAGCTTGACGGACCCACCATAACCGGCCCTATTATATCGAATATATTCATAACCAGCTCCGCCAAATAATATAATGGGAAACTGTTACTTATATTACCACCTCACAAGATGATTGTCAAGTAGGGAGCGACGCCCTCGGCGCTCTGCGTTTACGAAGTTTGCGACGCCCCGCGTTTGTGAAGTTTGCGACGTGCTCCGCGTTTGCCCCGCCCCCGTCGCTCCGTTTTAAC
>DHAH01000022.1:8691-12881 GCA_002397345.1 Clostridiales bacterium UBA4959 | reverse complement strand
CGCCCCCGTCGCTCCGTTTTAACGCCCTTTTTGACGTCTTTGACGTCTGTTTAAATATATCGGTAAAAGTCATTGACAAAAGTCCTCATTACTATTATAATATAAAATGTCAAATTACACAAACCGTCCGGCGTATACGCCCATGGCATGTATGCCGCTGTACGGATTTGAATCTTATGATTTGAACCGGTGCGGCTGTTTTGGGCGCGTGGGTAGTCAGTGTCGAGTTAAAATATTAATTTTTACACACTAAAATGAGCGGATAGCCGCTCGCCCGCCGTCAGAGGCGCCACCGCTGCAGGGGGAATTTTTTTTGCCTGACCGATTGTGGGGTCAAATTTTACTCCAGTTGGTTTTAATCTGTCTGAACGCGTTTTTCGCGGCGACAGAGATTGCGGTTATTACACTCAACGATAAAAAGCTGCGTAAGCTCGCGGAGGGCG
The DNA here is from genome assembly GCA_002397345.1 of Clostridiales bacterium UBA4959. Taxonomy (GTDB): domain Bacteria; phylum Bacillota; class Clostridia; order Oscillospirales; family CAG-272; genus DTU078. Next base: position 12,438 of record DHAH01000022.1, on the reverse strand, counting down.
GCGACAAAAAGTCTGTCCGCATGATGCGCATGGTTGAAAAACCCGACAGCTTTTTATCAACCATCCAGATCGGCATAACGCTTGCCGGATTTCTCGGCAGCGCGTTCGCGGCTGATAACTTCGCGGGACGGCTGCGCGACTGGCTTGTTTATGATGTCAAGGTGACATTCATCAGTCCCGACTCGATAAATACGATCGCGGTAATATTCATCACACTGCTGCTGTCGTTCTTCACGCTTGTGCTTGGCGAGCTTGTACCCAAACGTATCGCGATGAAACGCGCAGAAGAGGTTGCGGGCGCCGCGGCGGGTGTGATCAGCTTCCTTTCGTCGATTATGAATCCGATCGTGTGGCTGTTATCAGCGACGACAAACGGCGTGCTCCGTCTGCTCGGCTTTGATCCGGACGATAATGAAAAGGAAGTCACCGAGGAAGAAATCCTCCTCATGGTCGACGCCAGCGAAGAAAAAGGCGCTATCGAGTCCAATGAAAAAGAACTGATCGAAAATATTTTCGAATTTAACAATCTCACAGCCGCCGATGTAATGACCCACCGCACCGAAATGACGGCGCTGTGGATCGGCGACAGCGACGATGAGATAACGCAGTCTATAATAGAGAGCGGATTTTCCCGTTTTCCGGTTTATGACGAAGATATCGACAACATCATCGGCATTCTGTCAACGCGTCAATTTTTGCTTAATATGCGCGCCAAAAACCATAAGCCGATACGCGAACTGCTTTATCCCGCGTATTTTGTACCCGAAACCGTGCGCGCCGATGCCATGTTCCGCGATATGCAGAAAAAGAAGATACATATTGCCATAGTGCTCGACGAATATGGCGGTACTTCCGGGCTTGTCACAATGGAGGACTTGCTCGAAACTATAGTAGGTAATATCTACGACGAATCCGACCCGCAGACCGCTCAGGACATCATCGAGCTTGGCGGCGGCGAATGGCGGGTAGCCGGTTCGGTTGAACTGGACAGACTGGAAGAAGAGCTGGAGATAAAAATTATGTCCGGCGATGAGTCAGACGAGGATATTGAAAATATTGATACGCTCGGCGGACTTATATTCAGCCGGTTAAACGCTATCCCCGACGACGGACCGTGCAGCGAGGTAATTATCGTAGGCAACCTGCAGATAATGCTGGAATCGGTGGTGGATCACCGCGTCGCGTGGGCGAAAATCAAGATCACCGAACCGGTTAAAGACGAGCCGACGGGTGACAAAGAAAAAGATAAAAAATCTGACGATTAATAGAATATTATAAATCAAGTAATATTTTTATGAATATTACTTGATTTTTTTGTAGCTTTGTTGTATTATGATGACATAATGTTACCATGTTTAAGGAGATCGCAGATGACCGCAGAAAAATACAGTCGTGCCACTGTTTTGTCGGATTTACGCGAAAAAACGATCTATGAGTGACCAAAATAAAAATATCACCAGTGAAACAGGCAAACGCGCCGAATTGCCGGTTAAAATCAAGCGCGTTTCCGACGCGGTTGCGCTCGGAATATTCATTTTTATCATCTTCCTGCCGATAACGCTGCTCGCCGCGACGGGCAGGGTCAGTTCACCCCTTTCTTTTGAAGCGGAAGCGAAACTGCCGGAAGCTTCAATTTCTAATTATCTCGACGGAACTATGACAACGGGATTTCAGGACTGGTACGCAAAAAGCTGGCCGCTGCGCTCCACGCTTGTTTTAACTTATAACAAAATAATTTATGATATCGAAAATATCGGCGCTTCGGACGCCGGTAATATCGACAAAATCGAAACGCCCCCCTCAGAAACAGGTGAGGAAACAATAGAACCGGCAGGGCCTTCATACCTTGATTTCAACCCGCTGTACGCGGAGATAAACCGTCTGCGTATAGAGCAGGAAATGGTCGAGCCGACGGGTTATCGCGGCACCGACCAGGTCGTTATCGGTAAATCGGGTTATCTGTATGAGAACGGATACATAAACGAATATTACGGTTATTCCAAGATGTACCGCACAGTCACTAAAGAAACGATAAACGAGCAGGTCGAGAAGCTCGAATACATCCAAAACAAGCTTGCGGAGCGCGGTATAGCGTTCGTGCTGGTGTTCACGCCCAGCAAAGCGAGCCAATACCCCGACGCGATCCCCGAATGGTATAAAGCCGCGAACAACACATACGACGATTATGTGCGCCCGTTTACGATGATGCTCGAGCGTCTGGGGACGAGCAGTGTAAACTACATCGATTCGGCGGCGCTGTATAAAGAAGTCGGGCTTCAGGATACTTTCCCCAAAACGGGTATTCACTGGAGCAAAGCGGCGGCTTTTGAAACTATAAAAGCGATAATAGCGTCTTATGAAAAACAAACGGGTGTAACTATACGCCATATCACCGCCGACACGCTTAATAAATCCGACAACCCGCCGGGATTCGGCAACCCGGAGCAGGATATATTCGGGCTTGTTTATTCCACGCGCCCGAACGCGAAGAAAATAGTCGATGATTTCTATTATTGGCCTGAGATTTATGTTGAAAATCCCGAGTGCACCAACCGCATAACAGCTTTTATCCAGGGCGGCAGCTTTACACACGATTTAAACACATATCTTCCGATGTATAAAGTGACCAAAAAGATACGCAGCGTTTATTATAACCAAAACGAAGCGCTGTTTGCAAGCGAATCGCATGCCGATAAAGAATGGAACAAAATGCTTGGCGACTGTAATTATGTGATACTCGAATGCAACGAGCAGAACGTGCGCAACTTCGGCGGAAACGCTCCCCGCTGGGCACAGGCTGATAAAGAGGGTTATCCCATCGGCGACCGCGTATATGAGTCGCTTTATAATTACCTGCAAAGGAACGGATAAATTAATATGATATTTTCTTCGGCATTATTTTTATTTGCTTTTCTGCCCCTGACCATATTCGTATACTACCTGATTCCCGCGAAGTATTTGACCGGACGCAATATCGCGCTGCTCTGCGCGAGCCTTATCTTTTACGCATGGGGCGAGCCGAAAAACATCGCGCTCATGCTGCTGTCGATAGTGTGCAACTATTTATTCGGCATACTGCTGGGTAAATTCGAGGGTCAAAAGAACCGGCGCAAGCTCGTGCTGACGCTGGCGGTGGTGTTCAACCTCGGACTACTCGGATATTTTAAATATTGGAACTTCTTCACCGCGGGCATGTTATGGAAAGTATCGCTTCCCATCGGTATCAGTTTCTACACCTTCCAGATCATGTCTTATGTCATCGATGTTTATCGCGGCGAGGTCGCGGTTCAGCGCAGCATTTATAAAGTGGGCCTTTATTTAACGCTGTTCCCCCAGCTTATCGCCGGACCGATCGTGCGTTACATCGATGTAGAGAAGGAACTTTCGAACAGAACCTGCGATTTGCAAAAATTCGCGAAAGGCGTGCGCCGCTTCATCGTGGGTTTTTCCAAAAAGATATTGATCGCCAACGTAACCGCACTCGTCGCCGACACCATTTTCGGCATGGATACCCGTCCCGCGGCGACGGCATGGCTGGGTATAATCTGTTACGCGCTGCAAATTTATTTCGACTTCTCGGGTTATAGCGATATGGCGATCGGCATGGGCTGGATGTTCGGCTTTAACTTTCTTGAAAACTTCGACTATCCCTACATTTCCACCTCGGTGCGCGAATTCTGGCGGCGGTGGCATATGTCGCTGTCGACATGGTTCCGCGACTATCTGTATATCCCGCTCGGCGGCAAC
>DHAH01000022.1:7851-8458 GCA_002397345.1 Clostridiales bacterium UBA4959 | reverse complement strand
CGTGGAATTTCCTGATCTGGGGCTTGTACCACGGTTTATTCCTTGTGATCGAGCGCGTCGGTTTCGGGAAAATCCTCGACCGGCTGCCTAAATTCATAGGGCATATATACACGCTGCTTATTGTGCTCTTTGGCTGGGTATTCTTCCGCGCGGACACGCTTGGCGGAGCGGTAAAATATTTAGGAGAAATGTTCAATTTCGCGAATTTCGGGATTACAAACGCGCTGTCGCAGCTTGACAACCTCCAGTCGTTGACGATCTTTATCGGGATTATCGCCTGTATGCCCGTTGTCAAATATCTCGCTAAGCTGTTAAAATCGCGCGGAGAGGGCGGGGAAGCAACGGTGAACGTACTGTCTACAGCCGCGACCGCGGCGATGTTCTGCTTTGCGATTATCTGCCTGACCGGCTCGGATTATAACCCCTTCATCTATTTCCGGTTCTGACCGACGGGAGTGTGCAAATTGAGAATAAATATAAAAATTATAAAAAAGTTAGCCGTTATCTTATGCGTTGCGGCGATGCTCACCGCGCTTATTGCGCCGTGTTGTTTCGCTGAATCGGCGGCTCCGTCCGATACTACGGCTGTAACCGACATCGGCGGCGG
>DHAH01000022.1:7473-7705 GCA_002397345.1 Clostridiales bacterium UBA4959 | reverse complement strand
GCCTCCGGTGATGAAAACGAGCTGGGCTATAAACCCTCGGAAGCGACCACATATAAAGGATATGACCTCGGGGTGAACGGCATCGTCGCGATAATCACGCTGGCGGCAATATCGGGCGGGATAGCGTATTTCGCCGCGCGCAAAGCGAGCCGCGAAGGGATTTATAAATCGTAAATTAATTAAAAAAGCGGGCGGGAGCTATAATATCTCCCGCCAGACTGAAGACAAAGTC
>DHAH01000022.1:0-7274 GCA_002397345.1 Clostridiales bacterium UBA4959 | reverse complement strand
GTAATTCGTTCTGATACTTGTTAATTGTGCGCATTTGCGCCGCCCTTATGGGTCCCTCACCCATAAGGGCGGCTGCTTTTTATAACGATCTATTATTAATAAATGGTTTTTCTTCAATCAGATATCTCTCGCTTACCTTGTTTAAAACAAATAAATAATACCTGACAGGACGATGCTCCCGTTTTCTGTTATAATGGGGTTATATTACAGAAAGGGGATAATCTATAGAAAATTTATTGCTCATACGAAAACAAAAAATTAACAGTTACCCTGTTGATTTTTGTAATTTTAGCAGTATAATAATAAAGTAGGCAATAAATATCGTTTTTTCAAAAAAGGAAGTGGGTTTATGGACGGTGAACACCGAAGTATGACCAGCGGCCACAGTAGCAGCAAGTGCTGCAGTTTATCTTGGCGTGAAAACATATTAAACCCGGTCGGCGATCATCGCGGGCTTCCGTCCATTATGCGCTTGTTTTTAATGGATTGATTTACCTGTGCGTATAACGCCGTCTGTTGTGACGGCTTTTTGTTTTTTAAAAAGAAAATTATTCCGTCTGTGTTTTCATCGGCTAAATAGCACAAATTATAAAAAGTAATTTGTGTTTAAATTCTCTTCGCTCATTATTACATAAAGAGGTGATACCGATGAATGAAATCAAAAACGCAAGCCTGCGCAGGAAGATCCAAAAAAATAAATATGATACAGAAAAAAAGCTCCGCAATTATGCCTTCCTGACGCAAGAAGAATTATTTGAAAATTTATCCGCCACGCGGTTGGGGCTGTCCGGCGAGGAAGCCGAAGAACGTATAGACGAATACGGCAAGAATGTAATTACAATAGGGAACAAAAACACAACGCTTCACAGACTGCGCGAAGCGGTTATAAATCCGTTCAACATTATTTTGCTGCTCGTCGCCGCAGTCACATATTTTACTGATGTTATAGCGTCGCAAAGCCCCAATTTCATGACGGTCATAATTATATTATCGCTTGTTTTTTTATCTAGCCTGGTTGCGTTTATTCAAAATCAACGCTCTAACACCGCTGCGGAAAAAATGTCGCATATGATAACCAACAAAGCGGATGTATGGCGCGACGGACTGCTTATTGATATTCCGATCGACGAAGTGGTGCCCGGAGATATCGTGCGGCTTTCGGCGGGTGACATGCTGCCCGCTGACGTGCGGTTTTTAACTACTAAAGATACCTTTGTCGCGCAGGCGGCGCTGACCGGCGAATCTAATCCGGTCGAAAAATTTTTCGAAATAAAGAATAAGCCCAATGACTCGCTGACCGATCTGTGCAACATCGGCTTCATGGGTTCGAATATAATAAGCGGCAGCGCGACGGCAATGGTGCTTGCCACCGGAAACGACACCTATTTCGGCTCGATGGCGAAGTCGCTGACGGGCGGAAAGTCAAAAACCAGCTTCGAGCGCGGCGTGGACTCGGTCAGCGGACTGCTTATCCGCATGATGCTTTTTATGGTGCCAGTTGTGCTTCTCATCAACGGATTGTCAAAAGGCGACTGGGTGAGCGCGCTGCTGTTCGCCATCAGCATCGCGGTGGGCTTGACGCCCGAAATGCTGCCGGTCATTATGACCTCGACATTGGCGAAAGGCGCCGTTTCGATGTCGAAGCACAAGGTTATCGTCCGTTCACTCGGCGCGATCCAGACCTTCGGCGAAATGGATGTGCTGTGTACGGATAAAACCGGAACGCTGACTGAAGATAAAATCATACTCGAAAAATATATGAATCTGCACGGCAAGGACGATGCCCGCGTCCTGCGTCACGCTTATCTCAACAGCTATTTTCAAACGGGGCTTAAAAACCTCATCGATATTGCCATTATAAACCGCGCCGCGTTGAACGGATTGGAAGACATCCGCGACTCCTATTACCGCGTGGACGAGATACCGTTCGATTTTTCCCGCCGCAGGATGAGCGTTGTTTTAACCGATAAAAACGGCAAACGGCAGCTTATCACAAAAGGCGCGGTGGAGGAAATCATCGCCATTTCGTCGTTTATCGACACGAACGGCAGCGTTATTCCGATGGACGAGGACGCCCGTCGCTTGGCTCTCGCGACATATGAAAAATATAACGCCGAGGGACTGCGTATGCTTGCCGTAGCGCAAAAAAATGAGGTTCCAGGCAGCGGCGCCTTCAGTGTCGCCGATGAACGCGACATGGTGCTGCTGGGATTTATAGGTTTCCTCGACCCGCCTAAGGAAAGCGCCAAAGCCGCGCTTAACGCTCTTCGCGAGCACGGGGTGCGCGTGGTTGTTTTAACCGGCGACAGCGAGGGAGTGGCGGTGAAGGTTTGCAGTAAAGTCGGCGTAAACACCGCAAAACTGTATACCGGACGAGACGTTGAAAACATGAATGACGCCGCGCTGCTCGAAGCGGTGCAGACCTGTGACCTGTTCGCCAAGCTGTCTCCCTCGCAAAAAGAGCGCGTGGTCAAGGCGTTCCAGACCGCCGGTCATACGGTCGGTTATATGGGCGACGGTATCAACGACGCGCCCGCGCTGCGTCAGGCGGACGTGGGTATCTCCGTTGACAGCGCTGTGGATATTGCCAAGGAAACAGCCGATATTATCCTGCTAAAAAAAGATTTGATGGTACTCGAGGAAGGCGTCATCGAAGGACGCCGGACGTTTGGAAACATCATTAAATACATTAAAATGGCGGCGAGCAGCAACTTCGGCAACATGATCTCGGTTGTAGCCGCCAGTATATTCCTGCCGTTCCTGCCGATGATGCCGGTGCAGATACTGACCCAAAATCTGCTCTCTGATTTTTCGCAGATGGGTATCCCCTTTGATAATGTTGACGCCGAATATATAAAAAAACCGCGCAAATGGGAAACAAAGTCGATAAAGTCCTTCATGGCTTTTTTAGGGCCTGTCAGTTCGATATTCGATATCCTGTGCTTCGCTGTTATGTGGTTTTTCTTCGGCGCGAACAAAGCGGAGCTTGCGCCTTTGTTCCGGTGCGGCTGGTTCGTGCTCGGTACGGTGTCGCAAGTGCTGGTCATACACATGATCCGTACGTCGAAAACGCCGTTTGTGAAAAGCAGACCTTCGCTGCCGCTGGCTGTGTCCACGGCTGTTGTAGTTATCGTCGCTCTTGTGATAGGATTCACTGACATTGCGGGTTTTATTGAAATGACTCCGCTGCCGTTAATGTTCATCCCGTGGCTGGCGGCAATTTTAACGGGATATTTCATACTGGTGCAGTTTATTAAAAAGGTATATATCAAGCGGTATGGAGAATGGATGTAACAAGCCCGAAACACATATAATTGGTGAGAAGTTTAAATAATTTAAAAATAATTAAACTTCTCACCCACCGGCGTGTATTGACAAAATCACGGTTGGATAGTATAATAAAACTATAATATAATAGCGGAGGATTTTTTAAAAATGGAAGTTACAAAAGAAACCATCATCGGCGACGTGCTCGATTGTGATATAGAAACCGCGGAATTCTTTTTAGATATCGGAATGCACTGTCTTGGCTGCCCCGCGTCGAGAGGCGAATCTATCGCCGACGCCTGTGATGTACATGGCGTTGACGCTGACGAGCTGGTTGAAAAACTCAACGCTTATTTCGCAAGTAAGTGAACAGGGGGTCTTCCCCCTGTAATATCGAAACAGGCGGGCATATATCTGCCCGCCTTGTGGTGCTGTGGACGGTAGAATGATTATACTTGACGACAGACTACGCACAATAGCTTCCTTCGTCCGGCGCGGCAGCCTTGTCGCGGACGTGGGCTGCGACCATGCGTATCTCTCCATATGGCTGGTTAAAAACAACATCGCGCGGCGTGTTATCGCTTCTGACATAAACGAAAAACCGCTGTACAAGGCGCAAAAAAATATCGCCGCGGAGGGCGTTTCCGAGCTTATCACGCTGCGGCATTGCTCCGGTCTTTCCGGCATAGAACAAAATAACCCCGATGACATTATCATTGCCGGTATGGGGGGCGAGCAAATAATTTCGATCCTCGAGGAAGCGCGGTTCCTTCGAAAAGAGGGTAAACGATTGATTCTGCAGCCCATGACGCGGCCCGAGCGGCTGCGTCTCGCGCTCATCCGTATGGGTTTTACCATAAAAGATGAATCGCTTGCCGCCGCGGAAGGCTGGATATACCAAATTATTTGCGCGGAATACCTCGAAGCACCCTCTAAATCTCTGACCCCGGCAGAATACCTGCTGGGCAAACACATCATCGCACGTGGCGGAGCGCTGTTCGAAAAATACCTCGATCGCCATATAAATTTGACCGCGGCGCGGCTGTCGGCTAAACGCAACGCAAAACACGAATGCCAGGACGAACAACTGCTGTTGCACGAACTGATTTCGATACAAAAACGCGCACTTTCAGGCGCGGCGGTAAAATAATATGGGCAAGCTCCCGCCGCTCATACAGATGGTATAAAATACACATAATAATATATGAATACATTACAAATATACACCGCCCTCCGCGGATTGATTCCCGCGGAAAACGCGGCGAGCTGGGATAACGAGGGCGTGATGTGCCTGCCCGACCCTGACCGCGAGATAAAACGCGCGCTTGTCGCGCTCGACATCACCGATACAGTGGTAAATCACGCTGTGAGGGAAGGGTATGATATTATCGTATCGCACCATCCGGTGATATTCAAGCCGCTGCGGCGTATCGACAGTCCAAAACTCGTGTCGATGATACGCGCCGGCATATCGGCGCTGTCGTTCCACACATCTCTCGACTGCGCCGACGGCGGCACCGCCGATACGCTTGCTCGCCTTTTAAAGCTGATAAATACCGAAAAGCTATATGACGAGGGCATACCCTGCGGGCGGGTCGGCAAATTGGAAAATCCGCTGTATTTTAACGAATTGACGAATCTTGTCACCGCCGTGACGGACGCGGCAACACTTGAAGTGATCAATGCCCAGTCAAAGCGGCGGTATGAACGTATCGCGGTCTGCCCCGGGGATGGCAAATCGCTGTACCGCGCGGCGCTGGAATCAGGCGCGGACGCCTACATCTGCGGCGCTATGCAGTATAACGACCTCTGCAACGCGTCTGAACGGGACATGACTGTTATAACCGCCGGTCATTATGCTACCGAGCGCCCGGTCTGCGATGTGCTTGCACGCTATCTGCGCAAAATTGGCACTGTCAATAATAAATTGACGGTAGAATGCGATATTCACGAATCAAATCCGGTTGTAAATCTATCACAGGAAGAAAAACCACAATGAGAAAAACTAAAATTATCTGCACTATCGGACCGGCTTCCGACAACGAAGAAACACTGCGCGCCATGATGCTCGCGGGAATGGATGTCGCAAGACTTAACTTTTCGCACGGAGCGTATCCCGACCATAAAGTAAAAATCGAGCTTATTAAAAAGCTGCGCGAAGAGCTGGGACTGCACACCGCGCTGATGCTCGACACCAAAGGACCGGAAATCCGGCTCGGTATAATAAAAGACGGCAGCGTGACTCTGAACGCCGGTCAGAACTTCACACTTTACACCGACGGACGCGAGGGAGACGAAAACGGCGCATCGATAACCTTTCCCGATCTGCACCGTGATGTGAAACCCGGCAGCACCATACTCATAGACGACGGTTTAATTGAACTGAACGTTGTGTCCGTGCAGGCGCCTAATATTATTTGTAAAGTCATAAGCGGCGGTCAGATTTCAAACCGCAAGAGCGTCAATGTGCCCGGAGTGAAGCTGTCCATACCCTTTTTAAGTGACCGCGACCGCGCCGATCTGGCTTTCGGCGTGGAGAACGACTTTGACTTTATCGCGGCTTCGTTCACACAGTCGGCTGATAACGTGCGACAGATCCGGCACGAGCTGGAAAAACTGGGCTGCAATAATATTCGCATCATCGCTAAAATAGAAAATGCCGCGGGTGTAGAAAACTGCGACGAGATATTGAACGAAGCGGACGGCATTATGGTCGCGCGCGGCGATATGGGTGTGGAAGTGCCGATGGAAACAATCCCCGGCATACAAAAAAAGCTTATCGAACGCTGCTACCTCGCGGGCAAGCAGGTCATCACCGCGACACAGATGCTCGAGTCTATGACACATAACCCACGCCCGACGCGTGCCGAAATCACCGATGTCGCCAACGCGATCTATGACGGTACCTCCGCAATCATGCTGTCGGCGGAAACCGCCAGCGGGTTGCACCCGATTGAGGCGGTTAAAACAATGGCGAAGATCGCCAAGCGTACTGAAAGCGAGATAAATTACCGTAAACGCTTCGCGGCGCTCGAGCCGAAGGGCTTTTCGAGCGTGACGGGCGCGATCTCGCATGCGACCTGCACCACCTCCCACGACTTGCTCGCGGCGGCGATAATTACCGTCACAAAATCGGGTCATACAGCGCGGATGCTGTCCAGCTACAGACCGGAAACGCTTATAGTAGGCTGTTCGCCCGACCCCAAGATATGCAGGCATATGAATATGTCGTGGGGCGTCGAGCCTGTGCTTATCGAAGAAAAATATAATACCGACGAGCTGTTGGCGCACGCTGTTGAAGAAACCTATAAACACAAACTGGTCAGTTACGGCGATCTGGTGGTTATTACCACCGGTATACCTCTGGGCATTTCGGGCACTACCAACATGCTTAAAGTACAGATAGTGGGCGATATACTGGTTTCGGGTACGGGTATCGGCAATGAATCGGTTTGCGGCACCCTGTGCGTCAGCGCGGGTGAAAATGTGGTGCCAAACGACTTCAAGGAGGGCGACATCATTGTGGTGCCGTCGGCTTCAGAAAAAATCATACATATCCTGCGCCGTGCGCGCGGGATTATATGCGAGCGCGGCGGTGTGGATTCGTATGCGGCGATAGTGGGGCAGGCGCTGGGCATCCCTGTCATCGTCGGCGCGGACGGCGCAACAAAAATCCTGCGCAGCGGCACATCGGTGACACTTGACGCGGCGCGCGGCATTGTCATGGTGAACGATAACTGCCAAATTACACCGACAAAAACCGTTTACAAAGATTAAAAAATAAAAAAACGGGCGACCCGCGTGGGCACACGCCGGCGCTCATAAGTGGATGATAATGATTGAAAGGACTAAATAATATTTTATGCTGATCCAACTTGACGAGGCAAAACGCGAGCTGGGTGAGCTCCGCGTAAAGGCGGAGGAACTGGGCAGAGCGATACACCGCGACGAGCTTGTGGTAAAGGTCACCGAGCTTGAAGAAAAGACTACATCTGATAATTTCTGGT
>DHAH01000076.1:2472-3979 GCA_002397345.1 Clostridiales bacterium UBA4959 | reverse complement strand
GCAGGCTGATTTCGATGTTGTCGAACTTGATAACCTCGTCGTCCGACTGGTTGTCGTGCGCGCTGTAGCGGCGCAGCACCGCCTTCACGCGTGCGGACAGCTCCTTCATATCAAACGGTTTGACAACAAAGTCGTCCGCGCCCAGCTCCAGACCAAGCACTTTGTCGAACACATCGCCTTTGGCGGTGATCATGATGATCGGCTTCGACGAAATCTCGCGGATTTCGCGGCAAACCTGCCANNAGGCCGAGCACCTTGTCGAACACCTCGCCCTTCGCGGTGAGCATGATGATGGGGCACTGCGATTTTTTCCGGATCTCGCGGCAAACCTGCCAGCCGTCCTTTTTGGGCAGCATGATATCGAGCAGCACCAGATCCGGCTCGTACATCTTGAAGAAACTGATACCCTCCGCGCCGTCGTTGGCGGTTTTTACTTCATAGCCCTCGTTTTCAAGATAGAGCCGTAGTAAATCGCAGATGCTGACCTCGTCGTCAACCACAAGTATTTTTGTTCCCACTGTTATATCCTCCCATATTATATTAATATCGTTTAATTATCAACTAAGTTCATTATATACCTCGTGTGGCAGTTATTGGTTAACACAATATTAACTTTTTGTTTCGTGCAAGTTAATTTATGAACATAGTCATTTTTGCTTAACAAAACCGACCCGGCGCGCTTGAAATTTACATAAAAAATTGCTATAATGAGCGCGGCGAATTTAAACACAAGTTTCATTATATAATAAAACTGAAATTTGTGTTATAATGAGCGCAGCGAATTCAAACACAAGTTTCATTATATAATAAAACTGAAATTTGTGTTATAATGAGCGCGATGAATATCGTCGGGCAGCCCGCGCTTTTTAAACGCCGGCGCCCATAAAACAAAACACAGGAGAATTTAACATACATGAAACTCGGCATTGTCGGACTGCCCAACGTGGGCAAAAGCACGCTGTTCAACGCCATTACCTCCGCGGGCGCGGAGACGGCGAACTATCCTTTCTGCACTATCGAACCCAACGTGGGCGTTGTCGCCGTCCCCGACCGCAGGCTGGATGTGTTGGCAGAGATGTATAAGCCCGAAAAATACACACCGGCGGTGATTGAGTTCGTCGATATAGCGGGTCTGGTCAAAGGCGCGTCGAAGGGTGAGGGGCTGGGCAACAAGTTCCTGTCGCATATCCGAGAGGTGGACGCCATTGTGCATGTGGTGCGCTGTTTTGAGGATGAGAACATCATCCACGTTGACGGCGGCGTCGATCCCGTCCGCGATGTGGGGGTTATCGACACCGAGCTGATACTCGCGGATATAGAAACAGTCGAGCGGCGGCTCGACCGCGCGCGCAAGCAAACCAAAGGCGATAAATCGGCGGAAGCGGACGTAACGCTCTTCACGCGCATATTGGACGCGCTCAACGAAGGCACGCCCGCACGCGCGCTGGATTTATCGCGCGAAGAGCTTGCCGCAGTGTCGGACACGCACCTTTTAACGATGAAGCCG
>DHAH01000076.1:1650-2350 GCA_002397345.1 Clostridiales bacterium UBA4959 | reverse complement strand
CGCACCTTTTAACGATGAAGCCGGTAATATTCGCAGCGAACATATCCGAAGAAGGAGTTTCGAACCCCGAATCGAACGCGCATTACACGGCGCTGGCAAAGCTCGCGGCGGCGCATGAAGCGGAGATTATGCCCATCGCGGCGTCCATCGAAGCAGAGCTGTCCGAGCTTGAGCCGGAAGAAAAAGCGGCGTTTCTGGCGGATCTGGGACTTGCCGAATCGGGGCTGGACAGGCTGGTGAAGTCGAGCTACCGGCTGCTGGGGCTGATCAGCTTTCTCACCGCCGGTCCGAAGGAAGTCCGCGCGTGGACCATAACGCGTGGTACGAAAGCGCCGGGAGCGGCGGGCAAGATCCACAGCGATTTCGAGCGCGGTTTCATCCGCGCGGAGATTGTCGCGTACGACGATCTCATCGCCTGCGGCTCAATGACAGCGGCGAAAGAAAAAGGGCTGGTTCGCAGCGAAGGTAAGGAATACGTGATGTGCGACGGCGACGTGACGCTGTTCAGGTTTAATGTGTAGATCGCATGACGAACCTTGAAATTAATCAGATAGCTGTAAAACAATCCGCGATCGACAGCGGATGTTCGGCGGAGGATTTCTACCTCCGGGAAAATAAAGTCGTCATTTCAAAGAAAAACCCCGACGCAAGAAAATATCTGGAGCTGCCGTTTTACTGCGACTCGACTTCCTATGGTGCA
>DHAH01000076.1:0-1546 GCA_002397345.1 Clostridiales bacterium UBA4959 | reverse complement strand
TACTTCCTATGGTGATAACATCGTGGCTTCTGTATCCGGGGAGTTATTTGACACCGTATCTGATTACATAAATAAATATCCCGTTGAGCATTGTTTTGAAACGCCGCATCTACTTGTTTTAATGGAAAAATTAAAGCCGTTTTATTTGAATATCTGTTTAACATTTTAAACAAAACATGAGTCTTAATAATTATAAAAATAAAATCTTTACAGCCGAAATCACCGACCTCAACAACCTTGGCAACGGCGTGTGCCGCATCGACGGGATTGCGACGTTTGTGAACGGCGCCGTCGACGGCGATATTGTTAAAATAAAGATAATCAAAACCGCGCACGACTATATGATCGCGCGCGTGGAAGAGATCGTAACGCCGTCGCGCCACCGTATCGCGCCCGAATGCGGGGCGATGCGCAGGTGCGGCGGCTGCGTTTACGGCGAGATCACCTACGCGCACGAGCTGGAGTTGAAACGGCACTATATCGAGGGGGCAATGCGTAAAAATCGGCTTTTTGACATCGAGGTCACGCCGACACGCTCCGACGGTCGCGTGTGGGGCTGGCGCAATAAGGTGCAATATCCTGTCGGCGAGGACGGCGAGATTGGCTATTACCGTCGCCACACGCATGAAATCACGGGTTTCGCCGACTGCGCGCTCGAGGCAGCCCCCCTGCACGGTATCGCGCCTTTTATGGCGGAGCTGCTGCGCAGATACGGCGTTAAAGCGCGGCATATCTACCTGCGGTGCGGCGAAGGGACGGGCGAGGTCATGGCGTGCGTCGTCACCAAAAGCGCCGCTTTCCCGCGCGCGGGCGATTTTTGTGACGTGCTGACCGCCGGCTTCCCTGCCATTGTCGGTGTGCTGCAAAACGTCAACCCCGACGACACCAATATCGTGCTTGGCGAGCGGTGGACGCTGTTGCGGGGACGCGATTATCTCGAGGACACGCTCTGCGGCTGCACGTTCAGGCTCGCGCCGCAGGCGTTTTATCAGGTCAACCACGGCGGTGCGGAAATACTTTATAAATTGGCGGCGGAGCTGGCGTTCGGGGACGCGTCCGCGCGCTCCGGCGAAGGCGAGTTCAAGCTCGCCGACCTCTACTGCGGCGCGGGCACGATCGGTATCTGCGCGGCGTCGATATGGTCAAACGGACACCCTAATCGCAGCGGAGTGAGCCTGACCGGTGTTGAGATAACGCCCGAGGCGGTGGAAAACGCGGCGTTTAACGCACGGGTTAACAGTATAACAGGCGCGGATTTTATCCGCGCGGAGCTTGGCGACGACTATCGCCTGCCCGAAGCGGTGCGCTTCGCCGACGCCGTGATAGTGGACCCGCCGCGCAAGGGCCTCGAAGCGGGGCTGATCGCGTCGCTCACGCAGTCGCGCATTCCGCGCGTTGTGTATATCTCGTGCAACCCCGACACGCTCGCGCGGGATATGGCGCTTTTCCGCGACGCGGGATATACGTGCGGAGCGGTGACACCCGTGGATATGTTCCCGCGGACGGGGCATGTTGAGACGGTGGTATTGATGTCAAGGGTAAAAGA
>DHAH01000121.1:3163-8376 GCA_002397345.1 Clostridiales bacterium UBA4959 | reverse complement strand
TATGGCGAAGCGTAGTTTAGGCGAGGTTTTTAAAGGCCTCTTTGATAAAAGCATCAAAAACGGCGCGTACTCTTTCCGCTCCGCCAAATGGCGTAAATTAGAGGCTAAGCTCAATATTTACACAAAGCTGGAAAGTTTTTATAAGGAAGAGATAGAGGAAAAAAGGCGCCGTAAGCTCGAACATTTTCAGGACGAGGAAACGCGCAAAAAGCTGCCTTACCTTCTTGCCGAGGCGGACTACTCTCAATTGAAAGAGGAAGCCCTTAAAACGCGCCGTTCGGAAGAAGAAAAAAAATCCGGCCTCAAATACAGGGAAATGAGGGAAAAACTCAAAAGGCGGCTTAAGGGCGCCGACGCGGACGAATTCAGCCTCAAAAAAATCGAAAACGATTGCGTCCTCGAAAATTACAAGAAAAAACTAGGCGACGAGACCGCACAGAAAATGGAGGCGTTCTCTCAAAAACTTGATAAGGAATGGGAAGCGTATCGCGTGAAATTCGCGGACAAAGAAACGGAAAAAGAAGGGGTTTTTGAGGCCGCGCGGATAGTCCGTGAAAAAAAGGCAGAGGCAATGAACAAAGCGCTGGACAAGAAAATCGAATCCTTTGAAAAACGCAACGAAAAAAGGATTGCGCGTTACTCAGCCAAAGCCGAAAAATACAGAAAGCTGCTTGAAAAAGAGGAATTGTTCGAAGGCAGATTAGGCGGCGGTGAGCTTTTGCGCCTCGATGGAATGTCGATGCACTTCGGCGGTCTGAAAGCCGTGGAAGATCTGAGCTTCGGGGTGAAAAAAGGCGAGATTTTCGGGCTGATCGGCCCTAACGGCGCAGGCAAAACAACGGTTTTCAACTGCATCACGCAGTTTTATAAGCCGGTCAAAGGCAAAATCTGGTACAGGGACCGCGAAGGCACGACAGTGGACCTGAGCCGTTTTAAGGTGCATAATATTTGCACGCTGGGAATCGTCAGAACCTTCCAAAACATAGAGGTCATAAGAGAAGTCAGCGTGCTGGACAACCTTTTGATAGCCGCGCACAGGCAGTATACCGCGTCCATATTCAACCAAATGTTTAACCTCAGGCTGATTAGGACAGAAGAAAAAATCCTGACGCGAAAAGCCTTGGAGATTTTGGAATTTATGGGCATCGCGGCGTACAAAGACCTTTGGGCTTACGGCTTGCCTTACGGCGTGCTGAAAAAAATCGAAATAGCGCGCACATTGATGGCAAATCCGTCGCTGATTATTTTGGACGAGCCCGCGGCTGGGCTCAATGATACCGAGACCAAGGAGCTGGCCGCGCTTATAAGAAAAATCAGAGAAAAATACGACTGCACGATACTTTTGGTCGAGCACGATATGAGCCTTGTAATGGACATATGCGACAAAATCTGCGCTATTTCCTTTGGAAAAATGCTCGCGGTGGGCACGGCGGTCGAAATTCAGAGTAACCCGCTCGTTCAGTCGGCGTATTTGGGAACGGAGGAAAAGCCATGCTAGAAATTAGAGGTTTGAAAATAAATTACGGCCCGATTTCCGTAATAAAGGGGATAGATATGGTTATTCCCCGCGGAAAAATAGTCGCGCTTTTGGGCGCCAAGGGCGCGGGCAAAACTACGACTTTACGGGCTATATCCGGCTTGGTAAAAACCGCCGAGGGCGAAATCCTTTTTGAAGGAAAAAACATAGCCAACAACCGGGTGAATAAAATCGTGGACATGGGCATTTCCCACGCTCCCGAAGGGAGGCGGATTTTTACCGGTTTCACCGTCGAGGAGAACCTCAGGGCGGGGGCGTACAGCCTCAAAGCACAAAAAGGCACCGACGGCAAAACAATAACCGCGTCCGAGCAATACGACAAACATCTCAAAAGGGTGTACCAGCTGTTTCCCGTTCTGGAGGAAAGGAAAAAACAGCAGGCCCACACTCTCAGCGGCGGCGAACAGCAGATGCTGGCGATCGGCCGCGCGCTCATGACGCGTCCGCGCCTGCTGCTGCTGGACGAGCCGTTCGTCGGGCTTGACCCGAAGGCGGCGCATCTGCTGAAGGGCGAGATGCGCAGGCTGTGCGACGCGGGCGGCGCGATATTTTTTTCCACGCACGTGCTGGAGGTCGCGGAGAAGCTGTGTGACAATATCGCGATAATCAAGGACGGCAGGCTGGTGAAATACGGCGAAACCGAGCTTGTGCGCGGCGACTCGTCGCTGGAAAATGTGTTCCTCGAGCTGGAGGGCAAGTGACACCATGCTGTTTTCTCTGATAAAAATCCGGCTTAAAGCGCTGTTTAATATGATATTCAGGCGGCGGAGCGCCGGGAAAAAAGCATCGCCCGCTTTTAAAATTTTAATCGCGCTCCTCGCTGTTTATGTAATCGGAATGATGATTTTTTCGATGGGCATGATGATGTACGCCGTCGCGGAGCCGCTTATCGGCGCGGGGCTGGACTGGTTGTATTTCGCAATTGCCGGCATGATGGCGACGGTACTGGGCATATTCGGCAGCATTTTCACAGTACAGAAAGAACTGTTTGACGCCACGGACAACGAGCTGCTGCTATCCATGCCCATTCCCAGCGCGTATATAATCGCGAGCCGCTTGGCGCTTATAATCACGCTCGAGCTGATTTATACAATCATAATCATGCTGCCCGCGGGTATCGTATACGGGCTGTTCGCTAAAATTACGGCGCAGGGCATAATATCGCTGATTATCGGCAGCGCGCTGCTCACGCTGCTCATGATGGCGGTCGCGACGCTCGCCGCGTGGCTTGTGGGGTTGATAACGTCGAGGATGCGTATGAAAACGCTGCTGTCCACGCTGCTCATGCTGGGCTTTTTGGGATTGTATTTCTGGCTGGTTTCCAATCTTAACAAATACATCGCGCAGCTTGCGCTGCAGGGAGAATCGATCGCCGTTTCGTTTAAAAAAGCGCTGCCGCCGCTGTACGACTTGGGTTTAGCGGTCACGTCGGGCGGTTTAACGGGACTGGCGCATTTGGGACTGCTCGCGGCGTGGTGCGTCCTGCCTTTCGCGGTGGTGTATATAATAATCTCGCGCAGCTTTATAAAACTTGCGACAACCGCGAAATCCACCGTCAAAGTCGAATATAAGCGGCGCGCCCTGAAGGTTTCAAGCGGACTGTCCGCGCTGTTTGGGAAAGAATTGCAGCGCTTCTTTTCGCTGCCGGCGTATATGCTGAACTGCGGGCTGGGCGCTTTGCTGCTGTTTGTGCTGGCGGTCGCGGTGATCGTCAAACGCGGAGATATTATAGCGGCGGCAGTCAGTCTGCCGGGCGGCGGGCGGCTGCTGGCGCCGGTGATGTGCGCGGCGATGTGCTTTTGCGTGCTGATGACCAATTCCGCAGCGCCGTCGCTTTCGCTTGAAGGGAAGGCGCTGTGGATACTCAAAGCGCACCCGATAAATCCGATGGACGTTTATAAGGCGAAAATCAACGTTAATATTATCCTCGGGCTGCCGGGCATAATAGCCGCGTCGATCGCCTGTTGGTTCGTTTTGCCGATCGACACCGCCGAAAAAGCGCTGCTGTTGATTCTTCCGCTTGTGTTCCTCGGCTTTACCGCCGTATACGGTATGGCGCTTAATATCCTGTTCCCCCGGTTCGAATGGGTGAACGAAACGCTGGTGATCAAACAGAGCGCCTCCACTCTGCTTGCCGTATTGGGCGGAATGGCGATCGCTGCGCTGCCGGTGATAGTGTCCTTCGCCGCGTTAAAAGTAATGACGCCCGCAGCCTATCTCGCGATAGTCGCCGCTATATTTGCCGTCGCCGCCGCCGCGCTTTATCGCTGGATCGCCACGCGCGGCGTCAAACGATTTGCGGAAATGTAAATCGCATGGTCACGCGCGGTGTCAAACGATTTGCGGAAATGTAAATCGCATGGTCACGCGTGCCGTCAAACGATTTGCGTAAATGTAAATCGCATGGTCACGGCGTAACGTTAAACAATTTGCGTAAATGTAAATCGCATGGTCACGGCGTGCCGTGACCGAAAAACGCAATAATAATAAACCGTTCTGTTAAACGAAAACATTCGATTAACAAAACGGTTTTTGTTATTAAAACTGGAAACAGTTAAAAGCGGCATAAAATATTATAGCATATATCCACAATCATAATTTATTGTCACGTAATAATATATTGACAATATACTAAATCAGTGTTATGATAGCGATAACATTAATAGCCATAAAATGGTATGGCTGTAAATAATTATCGGAGGGAGTATATACTATGGATTCTTGTTTTTCGAGGCGAATAATCGCGCTGTCCTTGATTCTGGCAATACTTATTCCTGTGACTTCCTGCGCCACACGCACAAACAACCCAAACGGAGCCGAAAACTCGAACACCGGTACAGAAACAGACGAAAAGACGGAAGCGCTCGATACCCGTTTCCTTAACGTAGACTTCGATGGGCGGGATTTTCGTGTCCAAACCTCGATAAACATCGATGACGCGACCAACGCCAATAAGTTCATCCAAGGCCCGGAAGTGCAGAACGCCGATATTGTCGACGACGCGGTGTATGACAGAAACCAAAAGGTAAAAGAACTGCTGGGCATAAATTTAAAATTTACGGAATCGAACTATACATATGATAACGCCGCGGCTCAAATCAGAAAAATCGTTATGACAGGCGACGATGAATTTGATTTGATCATCAACGACCTGCGCGCTATGGCGGCGCTCGGTATCGAGGGTTTGCTGCACGATATATCAAAAATAGAAAATTTCGATTATTCAAAAAAATACTGGTACAACGATTATATGCAGGATCTTCAGATCCTGCCCGGATATTATTACTGCATGGCGGGCGATTATTTCATGGATGTAATTGCGTCCTGCCACGCGCTGTTTTATAATAAAACGCTGATTAACGACAGTTATGGAGATCCGGACTACATATACAAGCTTGTTTTAGACGGTAAATGGACGTACGACGAGATGCTTAACATCACCACCGAAGGTTACCGTGACCTTAATGGCGACAGTAAACGCAATAAAGGCGATCAATTCGGTTTTGCGATCAACGGCACATGGGGGACCGCGATTCCTTTTATAGGATCAAGCGGCAATACATTTATCGACCGTTCGTCGGGCGTGCCGGAATTCGCGTTAAATAACGAGCGTTCCATAACGTTTGCCGATGCGCTGCTTCAGTTGTGGTACGATAAGGGTACATTTAATTTACCG
>DHAH01000121.1:2450-3030 GCA_002397345.1 Clostridiales bacterium UBA4959 | reverse complement strand
TTAACGGACAGATGAATGTCGAGCTGTTAAAATATTTCGCCGATTCAAAAACCATTATCGTCGGATACCAGCGGTTGGGCGATCTTGAAAAAATGCGCGATATCGACGGGTTTAATATCGGTATTATTCCTTATCCTAAATTGAATGAAACTGATAAATATATCACAAGCACACACGATACGACCGAGATCGGCGTAATGCCTATCACCGCGGCGGACATAAATTTTGCTACGACGGTTATCGAAGTTATGAACCGCGAAACGGCGGCGATGGTGATCCCGAATTATTATGAAACCGCTTTGAAAGTAAAATACACCACCGACCAGCTCAGCGCGAGCATGATCGACATCATCCACGACAACTTCGGATCGACTTTCCCGCTCGCGTTCAGCGATTCGCTTAACCAAATATTATTGCAGACATATTCAAACTGCTTAGACAAAAAATCCAATGTATTCGCAAGTGTTTATGAATCAAAGATTAAAAGCGCAACAGCTTTGTTAAACAAAATGATTGAAAAACAACAAAAAAATATTGATTTATTAGAAGGAACAAAAAAATAACGGGGACACAGAGGTAT
>DHAH01000121.1:2293-2432 GCA_002397345.1 Clostridiales bacterium UBA4959 | reverse complement strand
CCCATATCGGCGGCGCAGTTATAAACGTTAAAAAATGACAGCACGAAGCATAAATACAGTGAAAAAAGTTTGCTGTTTTCCATTGAGCAGCACAGTGTAAAAAAATATAATCCTTTTCATTGCGGGGGTCTGGGGGAGG
>DHAH01000121.1:0-2124 GCA_002397345.1 Clostridiales bacterium UBA4959 | reverse complement strand
GCACACGCTAACTCCCCCAGCGTCTCCCCGTCTCCCCGTTCAACCCAATATTTCATACACACCGCCCAGCACGGCGATGTGAGGGTATGATTCCAATACCGCGCGCGGCGTTGTGCCGGATGCAACGCCGATGAAGTCCACACCAGCGGCCTGCGCCGCCTGCGCGTCAACGGCGTTGTCGCCGACATAGACGACGTCGGCGCCCTCGATGCCGTGTTCGCGCTTTAACCGTTCGCGTGCGGCGATAAGACCGTCGGGCGCGGGCTTCTGCGCTTTCACCTCATCGTATCCGATCACGAAATCGATCAGCTCCGGCTCGCCGCGGCTGCCGAAGAAATCGGTGATCCGCCGCGACAACTTGGTCGTCACAACGGCGCTGAGCTTGCCGCTGTCATGCAGCGTGCGCAGCAGCTCGCGCGCGCCGGCCAGATACGACGTGTGCGCAGTCATCACCTCGTCGGCGATGCGCACAAACGCGGCGTAAAAGCGTCCGGCAAGCTCGCGGTCGGTCGAACCGGTCATTTTCATGAAGCTTTCGGCGACGGTCAGCCCGACAGTCGCGCGGATTTCATCCTCGCCGCGCTCCTCGTAGCCGAACTCGCGGAACGCGCCGTTATAGCCCCGCACGATGCCGGGCGTCGCGTCGCACAGGGTGTAGTCGAAGTCGAAAATAAAGGCTTTGTATCGGGATAAATCCATTTTAAACCTCATAATAATTCTAAAATTAACATATAGTATAATGTTTAAGTATTAATATAAAATGAACATGTTTTAATTTTGTTTCGCAAAATTCAACCAGAAACGGAGGGGCATATTTATGGGCTGCTGTATAAGCGATCTGCGGGATAAAGAAATAATAAACGTCTGCGACGGCACCAGACTGGGATTTGTAGAGGACATCGAGGTTGATGTCGTGTGTGGAAAGGTTATAACGATAATCGCCTCCGGCGAGTGCAGAAGTCTGTTCGGCAAAAACACAGAGGTTGTAATCCCGTGGGAATGCATCGAATGCATAGGCGAAGAAACGATTCTGGTCCGCGTACCCGAACCGCCTATCTCGCGCGGCGGTAAATTGGAAAAGAAGAAAATCAGGTTTTTTTAAACTCTATAGTACAGTCTGTTGAATTGTGTAAAATAATTGTAAACACCGGTCATATCGCGTTGAAAACGTAATTTTTTCATGTTATAATATGTCGGTGACAAAAAATTCACACACAGCGCGTCTTTCGGTGGGGAAAATCACAATATTTTTCTTGAAAAAACAGCCCGTAAAATATTTACATGCGGTCTGCGCGCGCTGTGGCGGTATAACCGAAGGAGGTACGAATTTTTTATGTCAGTAGTATCTATTAAACAGCTCCTTGAAGCCGGCGTGCATTTCGGGCATCACACCCGCCGCTGGAACCCGAAGATGGCTGAATACATTTTCACCGAACGCAACGGTATCTATATCATCGACCTTCAGAAAACCGTCAGAAAGTTTGATGAAGCGTACATGTTTGTGCGTGATCTTTCGACCGCGGGCGGCAACCTGCTGTTCATCGGCACAAAGAAACAGGCAGCCGACGCCATCAAAGAAGAGGCGACCCGCTGCGGCATGTATTATGTCAACGTCCGCTGGCCGGGCGGTATGCTGACCAACTACAAGACCATTAAAAAGAGCATCCAGCGTCTGAACAGCCTCACCAAAATGGCCGAGGACGGCACGTTTGACCTGCTCCCCAAAAAAGAAGTCTCCGCGCTGATGAAGGAAATGCGTGACCTCGAGCGTGATTACGGCGGAATCAAGAACATGCCCGGACTTCCTGCCGCGGTGTTCATCGTTGACCCGCGCAAAGAGAAAAACGCCGTCGCGGAAGCGAAAAAGCTCGGTATTCCCGTCGTGGCAATCGTCGATACAAACTGCGATCCCGACGACGCCGATTATATAATCCCCGGCAACGACGACGCGATCCGCGCGATAAAGCTGATCTCCAGCGTTATGGCCGACGCTATCGTCGAGGGACACCAGGGCGAGCAGTTCGAAGCCGCCGAGGTTGAAATTTCCGCCGCCGAGGAAGCCGAAGACGCCGAAGTCGCCGCGGGCAAGAAATAAATAATAATTGACAATTGACAATTGACAAT
>DHAH01000064.1:3230-9128 GCA_002397345.1 Clostridiales bacterium UBA4959 | reverse complement strand
CCTCCCCCAGACCCCCGCAGACAATAATAAATATCTTTGTATTATGCACCCAATATAAATGTGTTATACCAAACGCGCGTGGCGTAACTATATATGACAACATAATAAACTTGCTCATTTCTGCATTGGCAGCAATTTAATAATAATTTATTTATTATTTGCGGGGTGTACCCCCGTTTCCCGTTTATTTCCCGGTGTAGCGGCTCAGCACTGCCTGTGAAGCGCCCGCGTCGTCGGAAACGCAGTAGATCAGATATTTTCCAACCTCGGTAACCAGCGGGTTGTCCAGCAGGGGCCGATATTGAGCGTTATAATCGTCGAAGGTCTTGCGCTGGGCGGCAAGCCGGTCGTTCAGCTTCTTAAAAGCGTCACTCCGCGCGGCTGCGTCATCGAACTGCGCGACGATAATCTCCTCCGGCGTTGCACCGCTGCCGGCATAAACAACGATTTTATCCGGCGTGCCGATGTCATATACATACGGCACGTTTTTGTCGTCCAGCCGTTCCAATTCCTCGAGGAACTTTCCGTTATCGCGCAAATCAAGCGCGAACTTTTCAACGTCGATTTCAAGATTGGCATACGGATCTTTTTTCTCGCAGGAAACAAAGGTGAACACGATTGCCGCCAACATTATCACCGCGATAAAACGAGATTTTTTCATTATTTTGTCCTCACTAATATTGTATTTTAATAACATTAAACAATAGGTAGAGTTCGCGCCTATAAGGTTTAATTAACTGTATGAGTGCGTATATACTGCATCTGCTGCGCGACACCTGCTTTATTCAAATGGATGCCGTCGCTTGTCAGGCTTGTATCAAGCGTACCGTCCGCGCCCGCGAACTGCTCGTACAGGTTGAGATAACTCACGCCTTTTTTCCGAGCCAGCTCCGCGAGCAGTTCGTTTGTTTTATTTATTGCGTCGTTGTTTACTCCGTATTGATTTTTCGCCGAAGCTGCGGCGGTTACGGAAAACACATTTTGAATATATACCTCGGCGTTCGGCAGCAGCGCCATAACGCGGTCGAGGAAATATTCATAAGCGTTTATAAAAGATGCCGAGTTATAACCCAGCTCGTTTATTCCGAAACTGATGTAGACCTTTTTAAAAACCGGATTTTTTTCAATAGCGCCGAGTACCGTAACCATGCTGTCCGAGCCGGGCAGCGTTATAAATTCGGTGTGCAGCACGCTGAAAATATTCAGCGATACCTTTGCATAATAACAGCTCTGCACTCCGGAGTATGACATCAGACCAACCGTGCGGCTGTCGCCGACGAACAGCGCGTCAGCGAAGTAGCTGTCGTTGACAGCGCCGCTTTCGGGTATTCCGACCGGTCTTCCGCCCGCGGTTATGTCGTCATCCGTTTTTATATCTTCAGGCACAGGAATAGTCGCATATCGCGCCAGTTCTTCCGCGCTGGGTAAAATAAATCCATCGCTGCGGGGGACAAGATAGTCGGGCAGCACGAGCGCCTCGGTCGGTGTATCCGGCTTTTCGCTTTCAAGCGGTACGGACGCGGCAAGCATATAGTCGTTCGCTATGCCGTGATTATATTGCCCGTGTGTCGACGCCGTAGTTGTGACCGTAATCGAAAACAACAAAGCGACAAGCAATATGCAACATATTGTCCCGCCGAATTTTTTATTGAACCTAATGATAATTTCCGCCACTTTTATTTAACCCATGATCCGTAGAAAAAAGCACCATATAATTGTAATTTGTGTTTGAATCCGCTGTGTTTATTATATCACACAACCTATAAAAAATCAATTTGAAAATGCCGGTTAAATGTGATATAATATTGATAATGTTATATAATCGGAAAATTTTTATGAATAAAGTAAACGCGATAATAATTTTCATATTCGCAGTGATAATTATTGCCGCCGCGATATTTACTGTGGCATTATCGCTCGCCGCAGTATATTCTGACGACGACGGTGCCGATTTGTTCCGTACGCGTGCTGCCGCGCAGCTTTTCGCCGATGAAAAGAACACATATATCACCTGCGTCCCCGAGCCGCCGGAAGATAAGCCCGAGGTCATAACACTTTCGTTTGTCGGCGACTGTATGCTCGCGACGATGCTTGGCGGATCCGGCACGGGCAGCTTCAACGCCGCCGCCGATACAAAAAGCCCCGAATATTTTTTCTCGGGTGTGAGCGACATATTTAAAAACGACAGCCTGACAATCGCAAACTGCGAAAATGTTTTCACCGACGCCGAACTTTCTCCGATCGGCAAAAACCATAGCCCCGCGTATTGGTATCGCAGTAAATCCAAAAATGCCGGCATTTTCATCGCCGGCGGCGTTGACGTTGTGTCGCTTGCCAACAACCATGCGGACGATTACGGCAAACAGGGTCGTGCGGACACCGTCGCGGCTGTCGAAGCCGCCGGTTTGGAATGGGGCGACGACAATAAACCGCTCGTTTTCGAGCTTAACGGCGTAAAAATCGGACTTTATCTCTGTACATTGTATAACGCATCGAGCGCGAACCGTATTATAGATTGGTTAAAACAATCGTCCGATGAAACGGATTTTCAGATTGTCTATTATCACGGCGGCACCGAGCGCGTTTATGTGCCGGACGAATGGCGAGCCGCCGCTGCGCGCAAACTTATTGACGCGGGCGCGGATCTTGTCATCGGCGGGCATCCGCATGTACTCCAGCCCATGGAATATTACGGCGGTTCGGTTATAGTGCATTCTCTGGGCAACTTTTTATTCGGAGGCAGCCGCACAACCGACCGGTATACAGTGATACTGCAGGAAAAGCTTACCGTAAAAGACGGTCTGATACTCGCGTCGGAGACGGTTTTGATCCCCTGCTATGAATATACGACGCCGGGCGATTGGCATCCGGTGATTATCGATCCGGAAGATATCGCTTATAACAAGATAATGGACTTTATGACCGGAAAGAATTCAACGCTTAAATAAAACGCACTTATACCGAAGAAAAGTACGGGGACGCGTTCGAGGGTTCCACCCTCGAGCTCTCGCCAAGAGGAAAAGTCTCCCTTTGAACTGCAAATAATGGTTAAAATAATATTTTTTATATATTTTTATAAAAGTTTTTGCGGAGCTTTTAAAATTCTCATCATAGCTGAAAATTGAAAAACGACCGTACCCCGTTTTTCTTCATTCTGAGCGCGTTTATATTATATACAAAACGGTATAATTATTTCGCTTTTTTTGCTGTTGCAGGCTCGGTATATTTTTGAAGTTCAGGCTGCGTCACATAATCGCTGTAAAACCCATCGCACAAGTTATATAAAATCATCGTACCCATCGTCGTAATGCGGTTGACGGTGTGAAGATATACATGCAGCCCGTATGAATGAAGTGTCTTCGTTGTTTTGTCGTCCGCTATCGAAACCGGCATGACGACAACCGCGACACTGTGCTCGGCGCAGAATTTACCGATTTTGTTATAATCACGGTCGTCGAGCTGGTATAGGGTCAAAATATAGTTTTTAAACGGATAAACACTGTTTACCGTATCGTACATTTCGTAATTGTAGAGCTGCACTATCACGCGTTCCAGCAGCGCATCCGAATTTATAGCGTCGCGCAGCAGTTCAAACTGTGTTTTTATGGTTTCGGCATCCGTCGCTTTGGTATCGGTGATAATCCATATGTCATCATAGGTTTCCAGCCAGCCGGTGATGTCGTCGATTGTAACCGGCGTATACAAACCCATAATCGGCGTTTCCGTGAAGGTTCTCGAATCCATCAGCTTCCCTGCCGCCGGTATCTGCTGTTCGAGCGTATAATATGAGTCGTCGGCGAAATCGTGCCGCGCGACGAGCTTGTTGTCGGAGGTCAATACGAGGTCAACCTCAAACACGCGCTGTCCCTTTGCGTATGTAGCCATGAACGCCTCGGCGGAGTTGCTTTCGCTGCGCCCGTCGATGCTGCCCAGTGCGTGCGCGACTATTGCGCTCTGCTCATACCACGGTATGCCGTCCTGCGGCGCGATATAGACCGCCGGCGGCGCTGTTTCTCCGGAGTTTAAACCCACTAAAGTTGCGGCGCTGTCGTCCGGCGACATAATCGCTCCGGTATTGCTGCTCGCACATGAAAACAGTAGCACAGCCAATAAAAGCAGTGCTGTTATAATTTTTATTTTTAACATCCCGCCCCCCGTATCCCGCGCGTCACTCGATTGTTACCGCAACCGCGCCCGAGCGGATCACATCGATTATCTCGTAATTCGAGAATATGCGCGGCAGGGCGTCGAGCGCGACCTCTTCGCCCGACGCCTGGATTATAATGCTTTTTTCGCCAACGCCCGCCACAATTACCTCGGCGGCGCCCGAGCGTTTTATATTATCGACCAGCCCTATCAACTCCGCGCGCCGGTCAGCGGGGCAGCGGAGCTTGATAAACATCAGCCCGCGCACCACGCAATCCACGTCGTCGGCAGACCATATCGCAATGACTTCCATCACCCTGCCCAATTGCTGGGTGAGCAGTTCTACTTCTCCGCGCGTGCCTATCACCGAAAAGATCAGGTTATATACCGCGGGATCGCGCGTCGTGCAGGTGACAAAGCTCTCGATGTTATATCCCCGCCGCGTAAACAGTCCGGAGATACGCGACACCACGCCCGGTTTATTGTCCACCGCGGCGATAATAGTGTGCCGCACGGACTTTACGTTATTAACTCCGTTCACAGTTGATCTGTATCGTCAAGGTTCGTTTTGACGAACCTTTTAATCTTTTTGGTTGTCGTTTTTTCAAATTCATTGCGGCGCACAATAAATTTATGGATACGTTTATATGACGGCAGGTTTATATTCAGCTCGTTAATCAGCGAAGTGAACATAGCGCGCACAGCGTCGCGGTATGCGGGCGCGTTTATATCGGAGGTATTAATGCCCTGCGCCTCAAGTTCGGCGTTCACCAGCGCGTAGTCGGGGAATATATATGCCTTAATGACCGTTTCGCCCACAGTTGATTTATCACCGCCTGCAGATGATGAACTCACCTTGTTTTCGCCGACTACCATGGCATCGAGAATGCGCGCGTCGCGTCCGAGGAAGTATTCAAGCTCCTCCGGGAAGATATTCTTGCCGTTGGTGGTAACAATCACGTTCTTTTTGCGTCCGGTTATAACCAAAAAGCCGTTTTCGTCTATATAACCGAGGTCGCCGGTGTAAAACCAACCGTCGCGTATCACCTCGGCGGTCAGCTCCGGCATATTGTAATAGCCGAGCATGATGTTCTCGCCCTTGTATTTAATCTCGCCAATGCCGTTTTCGTCAGGCTCGTCGATCTCCAGCCGCGAATTAGGCGTCGCGAGCCCCGCGGATTTATCGTTGTAGAACGTGTCGCGGTTCACGGCGGCAAGCGGCGCGCATTCGGTCAAACCATAGCCCTGTATCGCGAGGAAACCGAGGTCACGCAGCCCCTCCAACACATTCGGATCGACGGCGGCGCCGCCCGATACTAACAGCCGCATGTGACCGCCGAAGGACTTGTGTATTTCGGCAAATAATTTGCGTGACAGGTCCACACCGACCTTTTTCAGCGCGTTGTTCAGCTTTATCGCGCGGCGCAGCGTCTTATCGCGCCCGCTTTTTTCCGCGCCGCGCCAAATTTTTTTATACATTGTTTCAAGCAATAGCGGTACAACCAGCATTACGCTCGCTTTTGAATCCTCAAGGTCGCGCGTAATGGTGGAAAGCTTTTCGCAATATGCGACCGTCGCGCCGCGATAGAGCACGCAGAGGAAGCCGCATGTGCATTCATAGGTGTGGTGCAGAGGCAGTACGGATAAAAATGTGTCCTCCGGCTGGATGTTTATCATCTTGCACATTTCGGTCAGGTCATAGACAATATTATGGTGCGACAGCATAACGCCCTTCGCGATCCCCGTTGTGCC
>DHAH01000064.1:1568-3081 GCA_002397345.1 Clostridiales bacterium UBA4959 | reverse complement strand
GTGAACAACAGCACCGACATTTTATGCGCGTCGATCGGGGCGTCAACATAAGAGTTCATGCCGCCGTCCAGTATTTTTTCGCCCGCTTCGATAACGGCGCGGAGCTTGCTGAACGGAATTTTTTCGACGCCCGCAATATCCTTCACCTTTGCTTCGACCGAATCCGCATAAAGGATCGTGTCGGTTTCAGACAGTTTTACGATATTGGCTACATCCTCCGCCGTCGCCTCGCGGTCGACGGGCACTACGACGCCCAGCCCGCAAACCACAGCCATATACGAAACCGCCCACATATAGCAGTTCTCGCCGATCACCATTATCCTGCGCTCATGGCGCGCGGCGTCATAAAGCGCGCTGCCCAGACAGCGCACATCATGATAATACTCGTTATATGTCACGGGGACATAAACGCCGCCCCGTTTTTCAAGAAAAGACGTCAGACTGCCATACAGCTCGACGCTGGTTTTCAACATGTCTTTTATATCGGTTATGGGTCTTACATCGTAGTTTACGTATTTTCCCATTTTTTCGCACCCCAATTTAAAAATATAAACAGATTTATTCCAAAAGAAAGCGCCAGCGCAATAATGGCGGTTCCGGTCCATATCGCGCGTCTGCGTTTGATACGATCCGCGACATTCGCAAAACCGCCGACCGCCAGGCGTTCGATTTTACTGAACTTAAAGCTGTTCCGCGCCGCGGATTTTACTGAACGGTAAAAATCCCGGCAGCTATCGCAGCCGTACAGATGATCTTTTACATAATTCCGCGTCATATCGCTCACCGCGCCGTCAACGCATAGTGGAATCAGGTCGCGCGCCACATCGCAGGAAATACCGTTTGCTGCCGCCGGATTCATACTTTTTTTAACTTTCACAGATTAAATCACCTCAAAAAACGTCAGCGCTCTATATAGCCAGACCGTTTTAGTTCTGTTTCAACATATCGTTTAGCGCGGTGGAATATCACCTTCGCCGAATTTTCCGTGATGCCGAGCAGCTCCGCTATAGATGAGAAGGGCAGCTCGCCATAGATGCGCAGCACCGTGACATCGCGGTATTTTTCACCCAAATTCATCACCGCGCGCGCCACCGCGCCCCGCAGTTCGTTCCGCTCGGCAATATTGTCGGGCATATCCTCGGACGAGGATACCTCACCCTCAAGTTCGGAAAAATCGCAGCGCAGGTATTCGCGTTTGTGCTTGCGCAGATATTTAAAATATGTGTTCTTCGCTATCGCGGCAAGCCAAGTGAACAGCTCGCACGAGCCGTTATAACGGTGCAGCGATTTCCACGCCTGATAAAACGTCTCCTGCGTCAGCTCCTCGGCAAGTGAGGCACTGCCGCACAGCTTAAACAAAAATCCGCATATCCCGGAGGAATATTCGTTGTATATGCGCTCGAACTCGTTCCCCACGCGCTTCTCTCCGTTCTGTTACAATTTAATACCGTTAATAAAATCTTAGTTACATGTTAAATATTTTTATACTGCTTATACTTAAATTCGATTATAA
>DHAH01000064.1:991-1360 GCA_002397345.1 Clostridiales bacterium UBA4959 | reverse complement strand
TTAGCTATCGAATTTTAGTATTAAACACTATTATTAATCATTAATTACAAACTATTATATCACCGCGCGCGGGTCAAGTCAATCTAAAAAAACCTCGCCACCCTTTCATTGACAGCGATGTGCCTCCGTGCTATACTGTTATTGTATTTAAACGTTATTATTAATGAAAGGTGTTTCATCAAATGAAAGAAAAAATCGGTTATGCCGTTGTCGGACTTGGTATCGGGCGCGCGCATATAGGCGGCGTTTTATCTTCAGAGCGCGGCAGGCTTGCCGCTGTCTGCGATATTGACGGGGCTAAGCTTGAAAAATTCAAAATCGAGCATCCCGGTGTGCCCACCTACAGCGATTTCGGCGCACTGCTGCGAG
>DHAH01000064.1:0-827 GCA_002397345.1 Clostridiales bacterium UBA4959 | reverse complement strand
TCGAAGTTATAAGCATCTGCGTACCCAGCGGACTGCACGCCGCGCTCGCGGTACAGGCGCTTGAAGCGGGCAAACATGTGCTCGTCGAAAAACCGATCGACATAACGCCCGCGCAGGCGTATAAAATTGAGGAAGCGCGTCTGCGCACCGGCAAAAAGGTCGGCGTTATACATCAAAACCGCTTCAATGCCTGCATGGAGCCGCTGCGCGAAGCGCTCGATACCGGGCGGCTGGGCAGGCTGATACTCGGTACCTTCGCGGTGAAGTGGTACCGCGACCAAAAATATTACGATGCCGGCGGCTGGCGCGGGACATGGGAGATGGACGGCGGTGGCTCGCTGATGAATCAGGCTGTACATACCGTCGATATTATGCAGTGGCTGATGGGCGAGGTTGACACCGTAACTTCACAAACCGGTATATACAACCATAATATTGACACGGAAGATTTAACCGCGTCGATTATAAAGTTTAAATCAGGCGCGGTCGCCACTTTCGTCAGCACAACCTGCGCGTATCCGGGTATCGCTACCGATATCCAGCTCTACGGAACCGGCGGCTCGATCGAAATCGACGGCGACAGTTTGAAGCTATGGAAGTTGTGCGACGGCGACTCCTTCGAGGAAGAAGAAATGCTGCAAAAATACGGCGAGGGCAATAATTCGCCGTCCGCCGATCCAACAACAGTGCGCGGGCACGCGTATCAGGTGCACGATATGATCGACGCCGTATATTATGACCGCGAGCCTCTTATCTCGCCCCGCGAAGCGATAAAATCTGTCGCTATCGTAAACGCCGTCTACGAATCCGCGCTCACCGGGCAACCC
>DHAH01000153.1:21265-21496 GCA_002397345.1 Clostridiales bacterium UBA4959 | reverse complement strand
AATGTCCGCCTCGCCCGCGCGTAGTCTGCGCCACGCGTCAAAACGCTCGCCCGCCGACAGTCCGGAATGCAGCACGGCGATTCTGTTCCCATAAAACGCGCGGAATAATCCGACTGTTTGAGGGGTGAGGGCTATTTCCGGGACAAGCACTATCGCCTGTCTGCCCGACGCGGTCACATGGTCGATCACCGTTTTGATAACGCGCGTTTTGCCGCTGCCCGTCACGCCGTA
>DHAH01000153.1:20159-21107 GCA_002397345.1 Clostridiales bacterium UBA4959 | reverse complement strand
TTGCCGCTGCCCGTCACGCCGTAAAGCAGCGCGGCGCGCGGCTCGCCCGCGTCTGCAAGCGTACAGAGCGCGGATGCCGCATTTTGCTGCTCGTCGGTGAGGATATTGCCGTCCGGCGGAATTTCTTTGCCGCTGGGTGCGTAAGGATCGCGGCTCAGCTCAAGCGTTTCACAATCTATAAGCCCGCGTTTTATAAGGGGCGTTACCCTCGCGCGGGTTATACCGAGCTTTGCATATAATTCTTTCGCGTATATAGCTCCGCCCGACGCTTGCAGCTCGGCGATGATGGCATTCTGGATAGCTGACAGCTTTGGGAGCGGTGTCCCCGGCTTTACGTAAGCCTCGTGAAGTTTAAAAATCTCTTCTTTTTTGATATTCGACGGTTTTTCGCTTTTCTCAAGACCGCGCAGCGCCGCGGAGGGAACGACGGCGCCGAGCGCGTCGCCGAACGAACAAAAGGCGTGTGCGCACAAAAAGTCGCACAGCGCCAGCATCTCGTCGGTGAGTCTGTATTCACGCGCACGAAGTTCCAATATCATTTTAAGCCGCGCCGGGTCGCACTCGGGCGTATCGGTCAGCCCGGTAATAACGCCGAGCATCCGACGGTTGCCGCCGCCGAACGGTACAACCACAAAATCACCGCGCGTTACTTCGTCGCGCAGCGGTTCGGGGATCAGGTACTCATATACCCTGTCAGCAGCGCCCGGAGCTCCCTCCAGCCGCACGCGGGCGACGGTTAATTGACAGCTTGACATTAATAATATTTACCGTATCATCAGTCATGTATCCTGTATTCGCCATGATACAGGCGGTTTATCGCTGTTTTAACCGGTTTTTCGTCGCGGACGTCGCGGCGGAGCAGCGATGCAATACTTTTGTCCGTATCCTTATTGGCGATCAACTTTTCTGCTATCTCACGCTGTTCTAAATATTCTTCGGTGACAAGCC
>DHAH01000153.1:19148-20038 GCA_002397345.1 Clostridiales bacterium UBA4959 | reverse complement strand
ATATTCTTCGGTGACAAGCCGCGCGCATTTCGATGTCGCGACGCACAGTACATAACGGTTGTATTTATTATTTTGGGTCAGCTCTTCAAGAGACGGATATATCATGATGGTCTCCTTTTAATTTTCATTTATTTATATGCGACAACAGGACGCCGCCGTTAATTTTAACGGCGGGACGCGTCCATTATATTATATTCGGCGATGGACGGATTAGAACACCGTTTTCAGGGGTTCTGTGTTTTTTGTCTGTGTGACTCAATAAAATCGCCGATTAAATCCAGATTACGCTGTGTACGGCTGCGCTCGGACCGCACGATTCCGATTATTTCGGCGGCGGCTTCGGCGCATCTGCCGTCGCGGTTGAATACA
Organism: Clostridiales bacterium UBA4959; assembly: GCA_002397345.1. Taxonomy (GTDB): domain Bacteria; phylum Bacillota; class Clostridia; order Oscillospirales; family CAG-272; genus DTU078. The sequence continues at coordinate 19,669 of DHAH01000153.1, read as the reverse complement.
ACATAATCATACTGCGGCAGGCACCGCACCTCCTCAAGCGCGCGGTTCAACCGCTTTTCAATATCTGACGCGGTATCCGTCCCGCGTCCGCGCAGACGTCCTTCAAGCGTCGCGTAATCGGGCGGGAGAAGGAACACGGTGACGCAGTCGGGATATTTACGCTTGATGTTGGCCGCGCCGCGCACTTCGACCTCAAGGATCAGGTTCATGCCGCCGGCATGCTTCGCTTCGATCTCGCGACGCAGCGTACCATAATAATTGCCGCAGTATTCGGTGTGTTCCACGACCTCTCCGGTCGCTATCATACGCTCGAATTCGGCGCGCGGCATGAAGTGGTAGTTGACACCGTCAACATCGGTTGGGCGGGGGGTGCGCGTCGTCGCAGACACAGAATACGCGAAATCGGACGAGAGCTTATTCAGCTCGGCGATCACGGTACCCTTGCCCGTACCCGCCGGACCGGAGATCACAAGCAATATTCCGTCGTTCATCGTTGCTCCTTTTAGTTTTTGGTTTGGTAT
>DHAH01000153.1:18648-18987 GCA_002397345.1 Clostridiales bacterium UBA4959 | reverse complement strand
GTTTTAACGGTCAAAAGTGAACCCGCGATATTTTACGCATCGCTTTCCTCGTCGGCGGAATTATCTTCGTCGCCGGCAAGGCGTCCCGCAATGGTTTCCGCCTGGATCGCCGACAATATCACATTGTCGCTGTCGGTGATAATCACCGCGCGCGTGCGCCTGCCGCAGGTGACGTCAATGACCCTACCCTGCTCGCGCGCGTCTCCAACCAGCCGTTTGACCGGCGCGGAATCGGGGCTGACAAGCGCGATAATACGCGTGGATGCGACCATGTTGCCGAACCCTATGTTTATGAACTGCATTGATTATTATCCTCCGGTATACACACATTAATGTGTG
>DHAH01000153.1:12470-18487 GCA_002397345.1 Clostridiales bacterium UBA4959 | reverse complement strand
CGGTATACACACATTAATGTGTGCGGTGGTGTTTTTGCGCGGGCACAGATTTTTATCGGGTAACAAGCGCGGTTTCACGGAACGCCGCACTTCCGCGGTATGCGTGGCTGGCATGTATTACCCGCACATGTAATCTATTCTATGTTTTGTACCTGCTCGCGGATTTTTTCCAGCTCGCATTTGCAGTCTACGACAAGCTGCGCGATTTCGGCGTCGCATGATTTGGAACCGATAGTGTTGACTTCGCGGTTTATCTCCTGTAACAGGAAGTCCAGCCGCCTGCCTACAGCTCCGCCGGAGCCGTTTGCGCCACTGTCCGACATAGCATCGCTGAACGCGGTGAAATGGCTGCTCAAGCGTACCAATTCCTCGTCGACCGCAATCTTGTCGGCGAATATGGCGCACTCGGTTAATATCCGCGCGTCGTCCGCCTTTACACCGAGATCATCGAGCGTGCGGCGCAGTCTGTCCTCTAACCGGACGCGGTACGCCGCCGCATTTTCTGATGATTTTACGCCTATGCGCTCCGCCGCTGCGGCAATGCGGCGCAGTTTTGTTTCCATATCGCGGCGCAGGTTCTCCCCCTCCGCTTCGCGCGCGGCGTTATATGCCAAGATCGCCGTGTCGAGTACCGGGAGCAATTCCGTCCAGTCGCGTTCCATGTCTTCGTCCGGTTTGCGCACGGTGAAAATCTCGCGGTTTTGAGCCACCGACATAACTGTGATGTCGTCGGCAAGCCCAAAGTCGTCACGCAGCTTTTTTAATGCTTTTATATAGCTTGCAGCGTATGCGGAATCGAGTTTTGTTTCAACGCCGAGCGTTTCGACTACCTCGATGCCGATATATACATCGAGCTTACCGCGCGTCACGCCCGACGCCTGAAGCCGTGCCTTCACGCGCTCCTCGAGGAAGCCATGGGTGCGCGGCGCCTTCACCGTGCAGTCGAAATAGCGGCTGTTAACCGATTTAATTTCGACCCCAAACTCTTTGCCGTCGCCCGAGCCTGTCGCCCGACCGTATGCGGTCATGCTTTTTGCCATTATAAACGGATTCCTCTCTGTATATGTTATGAAAATTCAAAAATATCGCTCATATGCAGTATTTTACGTTAAAAAATATCGCTCAAATGAAGCATTTTACGCAATTTGACGATGTACAACGTCACCAATTTTGTCGCCGCGATGTCGTACAGCAAAAATACGGCGTTACTCACGGCAAATACAAGCCAACCGAACTGAAACTTGCTGTCGGGTATATGCAGTATATATGTTATTACCGTAATTATGAGCAGCAGCGACGTATTGAAGAAACTGAACTTAAGTATCCAGCTCACGACAGGGTGCAGGCGCTCGAACATCGATTTGAAAATGGGATACGCGCCGCCGAGCAGGATATACATTGTAGCGCATTCCTTGCAGGGCAGTATCAGCACTCCGAGCAGTCCCGTAACCAGCCATGTGAGCCACGGGTATGGCCCGCCCAGTTCAATGACGACGACATAAATGAGCAGCGACGAAACAGCGAGCGCGGTCAGGTCGAGCACCGAGACTACCGCCCCGATGTACATTATAACCACGCCCAGCGCTGACATCAGCGCCGCGATCGCCGTTTTTTTTACTTGTATAGAATGTGTTTTAGTATGCATAGGGATACCTTTCCGATTATTGGGTTGTTATAGCGATATATTTTCAACAGCAGCTTATCAAGTCCGACCCGCAGCATTCGCACAAACAATCCGCGCAGAGCAGCGTCGAGCAGATGTCGCATGCGGAGCGGCCGCCGAAGGTGTCGGTTTTATAACCCCGATTATAGGATGACGCGCTGTTTCTGATATTGTTAAGCGCGCTGCGGTATTCGGTGTTGTCGGGGTCCATATAACAAGCGGTTTGGAATGCCTGCTGCGCGTCGAAATACCAGCCTTTTTGGGTCAGCACACAGCCGCGCAGGAAATTCCATTCCGCGCCGCGTTCGTCCTCCGGTATATCGTCGAGCCGCGCTTCCGCGCCGAGAAAATCGCCGTCGTTTATCATCACGCGGATCGCCATGTATTCGGGCGAAGCCGCTCCGCCGCCATACCCGCCGCTATAACTGCCCCTATAGCCGCCGCTGTTATTTGCGTCAGCCGTACCGCCCGTCGCGCGCTGGCGGCGGATCTGGTCGTAGGCCTCGTTTATCTCTTTCATCTTCTCTTCGACAAGGTCGGAGAGCGGATTTCCGGTGTAGTTGTCGGGGTGATATTTACGAGCCAGCTCGTAATACGCCTTTTTAACTTCATCATCGCTGGCGTCGCGCGGAACTCCCAATATTTTGTACGGATCTATCATATAGTAATCACTAAACAGATATTATAAAATTTGTGGACGCGGGGTACGCAGCGGCGTTGCGCCCCATTGTCAATTGCCAACAGTCAATTTTTTCTCAGCCGCCGCCATGCCCAGCGTGATAATATTGCGCAGTATCGCTTCTATGCCGGGATCGGCACAGCCGAGCAGATCCAAGGCGGATTCCGCCGCTCTGCGCTCCAAAGTCAGCGACGCCGCTGTGGATTCGGCGTCGAATATATGTGAAAAAGGGTTAAACGCTCCGGTTTTTGCGTCCTTTTCGCGGTCGTCAGCGGCGTCGGTGATGTATACCCAGCGCCCGATCCGCCGACCCAGCTCGGCGGCAACGCGTTTTTTGCCGCCATCCAGTTTATACGAGAATATCGACGCCGTTACGCTGCCCGACAATTCGGCGAGCTCGTCGATCGACGGGCAACTCGAGCCATCCGTGATACGGCGCTCCGCGATGCGGTGCTCCGCATTATATAGTTCATCCAGCCGCCCGGTTATCTCATCGTCGAGCTCCCGCAGCTTCGCTTTACGGCGTAATCGGCGCGCCGCCGGAATTAATAACCGTTTACCGAGCCTGCCTTCATCGGCGACATCGTCCGCAAGCTTGTGATACGCAAGCAGCGCGCACACCGACGACGAATAGCGCAGCGCCTCGCACGGCTCCATTACGATCCGTTTTGACAGCGGATGCACTATACAGCGCCGCGTTTTAAACTGCGGTTCCTCGCCTGTCGCGGCGAGCCGCACCAGCGTCAAAAAGGCTGCGTCGTATGACAGCACCAGCGCCGAATCCGCGCAGATATGGCGTCCCATGCACTTGCACAGTCCGCAATATGCGCCGCGCCAGCACTCGTGTTCGGCAACGCGCAGTTGGGGGACAAAAGGTTTAATATAACCAAACATTTACGATCGCATGGGCGTACATTGTACGCCCGTTATCTTATAAAAAGGCAATGTCATTACAACTTGCGGCTTAAACTGAACGGGCGAATGGTTACCCGAAGAATACATTATGTGTTTTGCATTATGACGCTTTCGACCACGTCCGCGACATGCTCGCACTCGTCGCAGCATTCCTCGAGCGCTTCGAATATATCTTTCCAAATAAGCAGTTCCGCACCGTTGGTCGTGTCGCGGAACAGGCGGTGCATCGCTTCGGTGTAGTGCTTGTCGCCGACTTCCTCCAGCCGGTTCAGCTCGATTATATACGTTTTCAATGTGGAGGATTTGCGGAAGTTGCCGAATTCTTCGGTCACTTTTTTCAGCATCTCCACACATTGCACCACAATCCCAGCAAATGGCACCACTTCCGGGCGGAGCTTTGTGACATTGTACATGTGAATGATGTTCAGCACATCTTCAATAGCGTCGGTCACATCATCGATCTCCTGCGTAAGCTGGAACAGATCGCCGCTGTCGATAGGCGTTATAAATTCGCGCAGCAGCTTTTCCATGACATCATGCTTTTTTTGGTCGGCTGTATGCTCTATATCATGTAAGCGTCTGGCGGATTCATCCAGTTTCGGCGCGTCGAATTCGGACAACATTTTGTACAGTGACCGCGCCGCTTCAAGCGAATAACCGACCAGACTGTCTATCATCTCAAAATAATTATTTTTTGCCGCCATTTCTATTATCCCCTAATTTTAAAATATCATCAAAAACAGCTTCGCTATGGCAAAGCCGATTATCCCGCAGCCGGGGAAAGTAAGTATCCACGTCAGCACCATTTCGCCCACCATGCCCCAGTTGACACTGGAAACACGCTTCGCGGCTCCGACGCCCATTATCGCCGCCATTTTAGCGTGCGTCGTGCTGACCGGTATGCCGCCGATGCTCGACATGAACAGGCAGATCGCACCGGCGAGATCGGCTGAGAAGCCCTGATAAACCTCAAGTTTTACCATATCCATGCCGGTCGCTTTAATGATACGATATCCGCCGACGGAGGTGCCCAGCGCCATGACAACCGAACAAAGCACCATCAGCCATATCGGTATAGCGAACGTTGCCGCGCCCGTCACACCCGACGCGAGCGACATACCGAGCAGGAATACGCCGATGAATTTTTGACCGTCCTGCGCGCCGTGCATGAACGCCATCATCGCCGCGCCCGCAATCTGCGCGGAGCGGAAAAACGGTCGGGTATGCCTGCGGTCGGCGCGCCGGAACAAATGTCCGACAATCTTGACGATAACCCAGCCCAGTATGAAACCGACTACGGTTGAAATACCCAGCCCGTACAGCACCTTCACCCATTCGGCGCCGTTGATGCCGCCCGTGCCGCCCGACATCGCGATCGCCGCGCCCGACAGACCCGCTATCAGCGCGTGGCTTTCGGAGGTGGGTATGCCGAACGCCCACGCCGCCGTCGCCCAAATGACGATGGCGACCAGCGCCGCGCATAACGCGATGATCGCTCTGTGCGGATCGTCGCCGAAATCGACCATATTCGAGATTGTCATCGCCACCGACGGCGCCCACATCGTCATGACAAACACGCCAAGAAAATTGAACACCGCGGCGAGCGTTATAGCGCGCCTCGGCTCGATAACACGTGTGGATATGGCGGTTGCGATAGCGTTTGGCGCGTCAGTCCAGCCGTTGACGAGCACGACGGCAAGCGTGAGTATGCAAGTGATAAGCAGCGGCAAGCTGCTGAAAACGTTACTTATAAACCATGAGAATGGAAATTCCAAACTATAAGCCCCCATATACGGATATGCATTCAAAATATATTATAATATAATTTGCTTGGCTTGTCCACCCTAAATTTTAATTCTTACAATTTATACACATTTCGACGCATTTGACGGTTGACAATTGTCAGTTGACAATTGTCGATTTGGCGTGTTACAATACTAATATATCAACTTTTTTGGGGTTTCATTATATGAAAAACAACCGTATTTGGGTTCTGATAACAGTCGCCGTGTGTGTTGTTTTAGCGGTTGCCGCCGCAGTCAGCATGGTTTTAGCCGGGAAAGACAGCGACGACGCCGCAAGCGTTGATTCGGCGGAAACGACGGTGACGGCAGTAAAAGAAGATTACCATTACAAGGCGCCGACGCCCGAAGAGGCAGAAGCATACCCTAAAGCGACCAACCTTCCAACCCTGTACATCAACCTCGACAATGGTGTGGCGCGCTCGAAAATTTCGCATGACATATATATTCCGGGCACCTATTCGCTTGTGGTTGACGATAACAAAGGTATCTATAATCAGCCCCTTGAAATCAAGGGCAGGGGCAACTATTCATGGTCATTCCAGCAAAAACCGTATAATTTGAAGCTGGCGGAAAAAACAGATCTCCTCGGGATGGGCAGCGCGAAGAAATGGGTGCTTGTCACCACCTACAGCGACAAAACGCTGCTGCGGAACTTTATCACACTGAACCTTGCGGTAGATATGGGTATGCAGTACTCCCCCGAAGCGAAATTTGTCGATGTATATATAAACGGAAAATACAACGGTCTTTATGTGCTGACCGAAAAGATACAAATTCACAAAAACAGGGTGAACATCGACGTAAACACCTGCGGTTTATTTGAAATCGAGGTTGCGTGGCGGCACGGAAACAACTGTCCATATTGTATCGATGTACCCAGCGGCGTTCATATCACATATAAAGAAGGCGATGAAAAGGATCTCGGCGCCGATAAGAAAAATGAATTATTAGAAAA
>DHAH01000153.1:11619-12365 GCA_002397345.1 Clostridiales bacterium UBA4959 | reverse complement strand
AAGAAAAATGAATTATTAGAAAAGTTTAAGAAAGTTTTCACCATCGCCGACAAATCGATGAAGCAGGGTTACGGCACATACTCACAATATATCGACGTCCCCTCGTTCATTGACTGGTATATAATAAACGAACTGGTCAAAAACTTCGATTCCGGTTTTACGACAAGCTGTTATTGTTATGTAGCGTCCGACGGTAAAATTTACATGGGACCCATATGGGATTACGACACCTGCATGGGCAATCAAAATTCGAGAGAATGTATTTCGCCACAGGGTTATCATGTGAAAAACTCTCCGTGGTATACGATGCTCTGCAACGACCCCACATTCGCGCGTATGCTGCGTGAGCGCTGGGCGGAACTGCGCAGCTCCGGTATATTCGATAAATTTTTAGACGACATCTACGCGATCCCAGAAATTATCGCCCCGTCGGAGCAAATGGATCATGCTTTATATAAATACGCGTTGAAAAGCCGTGATTTAAGGGGTGATAAATCGCTGTTCACATATCAGGAAGAAGTCGAATATCTGCACAATTGGGTTGCGCAGCGGATTGAATGGCTTGACATACAGTGGAAAAGCGATAATTAACAATTGACGGTTATTCGTAAATTTAATAAATTTCGCACAAAAATTCGCGCAAACCCTTGACATGCGCGAATTTTTGTGTTATTATAAACACCGTCAATAAAGACTGACGGTGTCGGCGGCAAAGGCTCAAACGCGGGCGTGGCGGAATTGGCAGA
>DHAH01000153.1:1762-11358 GCA_002397345.1 Clostridiales bacterium UBA4959 | reverse complement strand
GGTCAGCGGTTCGATCCCGCTTATCTCCACCAAATCGCGAATAAATTCGCGTAAAAAGCCTTGAAAACATAATGTTTTCAAGGCTTTTTTTATTTTAGTACGAAGTATGGTTCATATCATTCGAATCAACTTGACAAAATTATAAATAATCTTTATAATTGTAAGGCAAGTTATATTATGGATATTTAATGAAATTATAATACACAAACATGAAGGGGATGGGATGTTGTTATGTCTCGTATTATGCGAAAAGCGGCGGATAAAATGTGGAATGTCAATAACAAGATGGGCAATCACAGAATAATTGCCGATATTGACAAGCCATATAAAGCCGTTCTTGTTGATATCGAATGGAGACGCCGCGACCCGTATGCGGAGAGAAGCGGTATTATCGTTGAAAATCTAACGACGGGAAAAATCTCCGAAAAAGTATATCTGAAAGCCGCGACACAAAAGAGCGCACAGATAATTTTCAATGCGCCCGACGCGGGTCGTTATGCGATTTATTATATGCCTTATGAGCTTACCGGAAACGTTTATTCCCCTTCTACGGTATATATTACAAGCGAAAAGACCTGCTCGTTGTCAGAGTGGTGGGAAAACGAAGCCGAGCTTACCGCCGTCGAGCCCTTGTGTATAGAAAGCCGTTCGGAATTTGATATTTTTAATGAAATTGAACTGCCCGCGACAACAGACGAAATTGATTGCTTTCTTGATAAATACAAGGGGGATCAAGCATTTTTGTTATTCCCCGAAGATCGCCGGTTCGCGGTGCGAATGAACGATGTACCCCCTATTCGCTGGATCGAAAAGCAGCCGTCCGCAACATTCACCGCGAACGCCCAGCCTAACGAATATTACGTGTTTCAACTCGCGGTATGGGCGCAGGAAGATCTCGACTGTATTACCGTGAATTACCCTAATGATCTGCCGTTTAAGGTAACCTGTTTCAACATAGAAGGAATTGATCATTCCGGGCATTATTTTACAAAAAACATATCAATTAAGCGGAGCAAAATACAGGCGCTTTGGTTTGGGCTCGATATTCCCGAAAATTTATACGGTTCGTTTATGTTTGAAGTCAGCGTTTGCGCAAACGGTCAAAAGACATCCGTTTCCGTAACATTGAATGTGGAAGGCGAGAAAATCGTAAACAAAGGGGACAATGAGCTTTGGAGGCTCTCCCGTTTACGCTGGCTAAATTCTACAATCGGTTTAGATAATAACGCGGCAACAGGCTATCCCGATATTGAGATTAAAGACAACAGCATAAAATGTCTTGGCAGAATAGTTGAATTTAACAAATTCGGCTTACCCTCGTCGGCAAAATGCTATTTTAACGAAAATAACAGTTCTGTCGATTATCGCGAAAACAATTCGCACAGTGTGCTTGCCGAAGGGATTGCGATCAAAGCGTTGGCAGACGGAAAAGACGCGACATTCACGGTGGTAAAGCCGCTCAATATCGTTCAAAACGGCACCGGACGCGCGGATATTTATTCGGAATTTAAATCGGACGGCATTCTTTGGGTCAACAATTCGGTGATGGAATATGACGGCTTTATCGAAACATTTCTTACCGCGAAATTCGAATACGACCTTGAGCTTGATTTCAGTTTAGTCGCGAAAATTACCGAAGAAGCTTCCCGGTATATGATGGGGCTTGGCAAAGAAGGCGGTTATTCCATCGACGAATGGGATTATAAATGGGCGCTTAACCGCCCCAACAACATGCTTTGGCTTGGGAATCACAACAGCGGTATACAAATTAAACCAAAACATTTAAAAGACGTATGGGAGATATACAGCTATGAAAAGCAGGGCTTGCCCGAAGAATGGAGCAACAACGGCAGCGGAGGCTGGACTCTCCGCAGAGAAAACGGTGTCATGGTTTCTAATATTTATACAGGAAAACGGCTTGTTAAAAAGGGTGAGGAGATAACCTGGAGATTTTCGATTATCATAACCCCGCTTAAAACAATAAATACGGACGAGCACTGGGACAGCCGATATAATCAAGGTCAGGGTTATTCGGTGGAAACGATAGAAAACGCCGCGAAACAGGGAGCGAAAATAATAAACGTACATCACGCCAACGTGGCAAATCCTTTTATAAATTATCCGTTTCAAAAAGCTTCCGAATTAAAAAAATGTGCTGATGCCGCGCATAAAGCCGGCGTTAAATATAAACTTTACTACACTGTCCGCGAGTTAAGTATATATGCGCAGGAAATTTGGGCATTCAGAAGCCTGGGCGATGAAATATACAGGAACGGGCCCGGTTTTGTTACGGCTGACCATTTCGAAAGCGTTGAAAAGCGGGAAAACAATGCGTCCGCACCGTCCAATACAGGCGGAGCGTGGCTTTGCGAGCATTTAATCGACAACTATGTTCCGGCATGGCACAGCCCTATCGAAGATTCTTTGGAATATGACATGTCAATCGCAACCACGGGGTTATCGCGCCTTCATAATTATTATCTGGAAGGTCTTGCCTTCCTGATGAAAGAAATCGATATGGACGGCATTTATTTAGACGGAGTCGGATATGACCGTCAGATCATGAAGCGCGTCCGTAAAGCCATGGACTATGTCAAAGAAGGATGTCTTATTGATTTTCACTCGGGCAACAACTTCCATCCAAATTACGGACTTTGCAATGTGCTTAATCAATATCTCGAGCTTATGCCCGGCATAAATCATTTGTGGATAGGCGAAGGATTCGAATACGAAACCGTATCCGCCGATTATTATTTAACGGAGATAAGCGGTATACCTTTAGGTTTAATGAGCGAAATGCTGCATGGCGGCGGAAACCCGTATCTCGGAATGAATTATGGTATGGCGAACAGGCTTGGCTGGTGGGCGTCAATCCCCGCTCCCGTCATGTGGAATTTTTGGGATGAATTCGGACTTAAGGGAAGCATTATGTACGGCTGGTGGCAGAATGATTGCCCGGTTAAAACGGGAAACGATTATGTTAAAGCCACATTATATAAAAAAGCAGACAAAGTTTTAATTTCATTAGGTTCATACAGCGAAAACGAAATCGAAACCATTACTCTTGAAATAGATTTTAACAAGCTTGGTTTAAATCAAGCCGCGACAGCATATACGCCTGAAATAAAAGGACTTCAGTCCTATGCGAAAGTAGATTTATCGGAATCTTTACAAATCGCAAAAAGAAAAGGACTGCTTATTGTTGTACAAGCTTAAACTGCAAAAAAAGCGGGTCGGCTCCTGTTGTGGAGCCGGCTCGCTTGATAAATTATGCCGTTTTCTTTATGATCACAATTAAATCGGGAACGTCAGGAATAAATTTTTTCCTACCGTTACAGAAGCCGGTTCAACGCCGAACACTTTATCAATAATTTTGGAAGCCGTCAGCTCTGACGGCGTGCCGAAGAAAGCGACTTTACCGCCGTTCATCACGCAGAGATAATCCGAAATCTGCAGCGCGCCGTTTATATCGTGTAGGATCGGAACAATTGTTTTGCCCTCGCCTTTTAATTCTTTCAGCAAACGCAAAAACTCCAACTGATGGCTCACATCCAGATAGGTCGTGGGTTCGTCAAGCAATAATAGATCGGCATCCTGCGCAAGCACCATCGCCAGATAGACTTTTTGGCATTCGCCGCCGGAAAGCTCCGACAGCTCCTTATGTCGAAGCTCCAAAATCCCGACCCGATACATGGCATTTTTCGCGCGTGCTCTATCTTCATCAGTGTATTTTCTCGGAAAACCCATGTAGGGAAACCTGCCATGCAGAACCAAGCTTTCAACGGAAATCATCGGAATATCCCGTGCTTGCTTTAAATAGGAAACGCGTTTGGCATATTCTTTTGGAGTATAGGTGTCGATACTTCTGCCGCACACTGTAATTTCACCGCCGGCGCGCGGAAGCTGCCGGGCAAGGCATTTTATCAGCGTGGATTTTCCCGAGCCGTTAGGGCCGATGACAGTGGTAATTTCGCCCGCAGCTATGTGCAGATTCAGTCCGGAAAGCACAGGGCGATTGCCATAACCCGCGGTAAGATTTGTGATGTTAATCAAAAACACGCCTCCTTCGCTGGGTTAATACAAGCCAAATGAAAAACGGACTGCCGATGAGCGACATTATAATCCCGACAGGCGCTTCAAACGGGGCAAACAACGTTCTTGCCAACACATCGCAAAATAAGCAGAAAGCTCCGCCCAGAACGGCGGAAAGCGGCAGCAGGTATTTGTGGTCGTATCCGATAAGCCATTTTGCGATATGCGGAATAATCAAACCAACAAAGCCGATTAAGCCGGCAAGGCTGATGGCGCTTCCGGCTAAAAGCGCCGCAATCGCTAGGAAAAGCCCCCGCATCACCTTTACCCGCAGTCCAAGCGATGAAGCCGTTTCGCCCCCAAGCGCAAGAAGATTGATGTCCACATGAAAAAGCATAGCCAGAAAAAGCCCCGCCAGAATATACGGCATGGCAAATAGCACGTTTGACATTGTCACGCCGGAAAAACTTCCGATTAAAAAATCAATACGGCTGATCTTTACGTCGGGAACAATGGTGATGATCGTATCGGTCAGCGCGGAAAAAAGGCTGGATACCGCGATGCCGGAGAGCACGATCGCCAGTTTGGACGCCCCGCTCTTTTGGGCGATCCAATATACGACGGTCACAGACGCAAGCGCGCCGAGAAATGCAGAAACAGGTGCAAAACCCGCCGCCGCGGGAAAAAATGCGGCAACTATGATCATGGACAGCCCCGCGCCGGCATTTACGCCAATGACGCTGGGACTGCACATGGGATTGCCCAGCACCGTCTGTAAAATCGTACCCGAGCACGCCAGCGCGGCGCCCGCCAAAACGGCGGCGAAGGTTCGCGGAAGTCGGACAAAGTAAAAAATTTGACCGGCACTTCCCTCTTTATTTCTTTTTACGATAATATTCCATAAATCGGACAGGGTGATTTTAACCGCGCCCACACAAATACTGACGAACAATAGCACCGTCAAAGCGATAACAGCGGCGCATAAAATCAGCGCTTTTGCCCGGGACGAATTATGGATATAGGATTTTGCAAAGGTATTCATAACTCTCCCCCCAGCGCGCGTTGGGCTTATATTGAAACAAATCCTTTGGCAGTACAAAATAGCGGTTATTTTTCACGGCGGACAGGCTGTTCCATGCGGGATTTGCCGTAATGCCGTTTCCCAGCGTCTGAATGGCGCTGTCCACATTGCCCATAGGTATGACAAAGATGAAATCGGGATCTTCATCCAGTATGGTCTCCAGACTTAATTCCTCCAGTAAAGAATCATGGCGCGAGGCAATGTTATCCGTTCCCAGATCCATAAGCATGCGTCCTACCATATGGTCCTCTTTCAAAGCCTTGGCTTTCGCGGACATACTGCGGATGAGAAGGATTTTCGGTTTTGCCGCGTCTGCCGGAACGTTTTCAATAATCGTGTCGATCTGTGATTTAACCGCGCTGCCGTATTGTTCGTATAATTCCTGCTTTTGGGTAATGCCGGTGAAAATCTCAAGCACATGCAGATATTCGTCCACATCGTCCATTTTTAAATAAGCGTGGGGCAGCTTCGCTTCGGTCAAGGTTGCGTCCAGTTCCTTGTGTGCGCTCAGATCGGCGGACAGCAAAATGAAATCGGGCGACAATTCTAAAATCAGCTCAAGGTTTGGGTGCTGTACGCTGCCTATAACCTGAACATCCTCATCCAGCGAAAGCCCGCGCTCCGAAACGGTATCCTCGGTAACGCCCGCCAGCTCTCCGCCGCTCAAAAGCCACATTTCGCTGTAGGAGCCAAACAAAGAAACTACCCGTTCCGGCTTTTGGGCAAGGGTTACCCGGCGACCTATATCATCGGTAAACTCATAATATACGTCAGCAGGAGCGTTTGAACGCTCCATACCGCAGCCGGAAAACATACCAGCGAATAGGAAACAAAGCGTAAAAACCGCGATAATTCTTTTCATCAGCACTTCGATCCCGCGACCGTCTGAATATCCAGTATTTCTGCCTTTTCCATCAGCAGATCATCCGAAACCAGCATTTTATTTACCTTTTCCATGCCGAGCCGGTCGCAGGTTTGACCGAAACGCTCTCCGGAGATGCCTTTGCTCTTAAAGAGCAGAATGGCTTTTTCAACTACATCCAGCGCCTCTTCCTTTGTGAAGAGCGTATCGAGCGGAGATCCGCAGCGAACCGTTTTCCCCCACTTGCCGCCCACATAAATTTTATACTGGTCCTCAAAACGGTCGGCAATCTTAAAGGGACACTTTCCGATACATCTTCCGCAGCTGTTGCAAAAAGAAGGATCAATTTTTATTTTTCCATCGCGCAGCTCCGCCGCATTCATGGGACATTCCTGGACAACGCCGCAACTCTTACAGCCGCGGCAAGCGTCGTAATCAATTCGGGGAATACGCTGCCCGACGATCCCCAGATCGTTAAGATCCGGCTTAACGCAGTTATTGGGGCATCCGCCAACGGCGATTTTAAATTTATGAGGCAACGCAACGTTGTAATACCCTTCATAAAAGCGTTTATGTATTTCCGTAGCCAGCTCTTGGGTATTGCAAAGACCAAATACGCAGGTTGTTCCCTTGCAGGCGACAATGGGGCGAACCCTTGAGCCCGTACCGCCGGTTTGCATACCTGCGGTGGCGATAAACGCCTTAAAGGGTTTGATATTCTCATATTCGATTCCGGGCACCTCAAGGGTCAAGCGTACCGTGAAGGCAATGCTTCCGTTACCGTACTTTTCCGCCGCCTCAGCCAATACTGCCATTTGATTTGCCTTGAGAACGCCGTTTTCGGTGATGATTCTGCCGGAAAACTGTCTGGTTCCGCGATTGTGCAAAAAGCCGTCGCCTTTTACGGCTTTAATCTGGTCGGTATTTAAGGGTAAACAATTCATGATTTTTCTCCTAATATACATTTATTTAACGATGAAGCAGGACAGCTATCTAATTATAACACAATCATCCAAAACCTCAACTATATTATATTTATCATTATGATAGCAAAAAGGCTATACTTGCTATTTAATGTTGTTAGTAAATAGTGTATAATAATAGCAGGAAAATTACATGGGAGAAAATTTCATGACCATTCGCAGTTTAGAAATATTCGAGTGCGTGGCTCGACATGGTAAAATGAGCGACGCCGCCGACGAGCTTTATATTGCACAGCCGACTATCAGTAAAGCCATTGCCGAGCTGGAAAAGGAATATGGCGTCCGGCTATTTAATCGTCTTTCTAAAAAGCTGTTTATTACGAAGGCCGGCGAACAGCTATTGGCTTATGCTCAAAACATTCTGAGCACGGCCGGAGAGATGGAAAAAAGCATGTTAAACCTGTCGATTCACAAGACGATTTTGCTGGGTGCGACAATGACGGTGGGGAAATGTGTTCTCGTGGATATTGTAAAGTCGTTTGAAGAGCGTTATCCTCATACCCAAATTGAGGTTACCATCGACAATACCGCGGTGATTGAGGATATGCTGTTGGCAAGCAAGCTGGATATCGCTTTGGTGGAGGGCGATATAAAAAGCGCAGAGCTAAAAGTGACGCATGCGATTTCCGATAATCTGGTGCTGGTATGCCCGAAGGAGCATCCCTTGGCAGATAGGGGCGGCGTTGACATTCATGCGCTTGCATCGTATCCCTTCATTTTACGGGAAGAAGGAAGCGGAACCAGAGAAACTTTTATGAAAGAGCTTAAAGCTAACGATGTGAATATTTATGTAAAATGGAGCTGTCATGGCTTTGATGCCCTGTTGGAAGCGGTTCTCGCCAATCAAGGGCTTACCGTAATTTCCAAACGCATTGCGGAGCCATATGTGTTGGAAAATAAGCTGTGCATCGTTCCCTTAAACGGTGTGGAAATCAATCGCAGTTTTAGTCTGGTTCATCACAAAACAAAATATATCGGGTCTGCGTTAAAAAATCTGATGGGATTGATTCTCCAAAAATAGAAATAGTAACAAAAAGAGCAGCTCCATTTAGGGAACCGCTCTTTTTTATGTATAATAAAACTCAACAATTACACTATTGGATTGCTTTCTTATATTTCCTTATTTATGTAGTTATCTATATACTCAAAACGCTTGGCTATCCATTTACGGATGTACTCCCGTTCTTTTTCCATATTCAAGTTGCATTCCTTCCATTTCGCGCTCTCACGCGCGAAAGCGCCGCTGTTGTCAAACAGATTGAAATATTTATCGAAATAACTCATAAGCTTCTCCGGCGAGAGATTTCCAATTTTAAGCTCATTCCAGCGCGCTTTCAATTTATCCCTGAATCCGTCGGCGTTGGTATCCACAAGCCTGGAAAACAGCGCACTTTTGTGTTCCTCGCCGCTGTCGATCCAGTTGTCTGTCGGTTTCAGAGCCGTGCCGTCCCATGACCTGCCGAACGTGGCATCCATGTCCCAGATCGTTATAAATAACTTGCCGTATTCGGGATCGGCCGCGTCGTATGTTCCCCAATACGCGTTCTTACCGTTGTTGTCGAAGGCGTAGGTGATGCACAGCATAATCGTATAGTCGACAAAGTTGCCTGTGTCTATGTATTTGCCGGCGTTTTTCGCGAATACAGCATCGTCTTTGGTCTGCACAAAGAATTTAATAAAATCGGAGATTGGGTCCCAATAATATTTTTCGTTGGGATATTTCTGCTCGAAACCGCCCCACCAACTATCCCGACCGGATGAAGGGTACCATTTATAAAACCGCACGTTAGCGTCCCAGTTCCTGCCTTTATACAGCACTCCGTGGGCGGCACCGGTCTGCTCGTCGTATTTTTTAAGTTGAAGCTGTTTGCGGTCAATCTTTTCGGTCAGGCAATACAGCCCTATGTATTCGCCGTTTGAATAAACCTCGACGAATTTTCCTCTTGTGCCGATATGCATTTCATTATCCAGCAGCGACGCATAAAGCGGGAGCGCTGCGAAATCGTTCCACAAGTCGTTGCAGACGCGGTTGCGCATTCTTGCCTGATCTATATACATCGCGTCGAGAATATATTCGGAATCGTTGCGCATACCCAGAAGGGACACGTTTTTTTTGCTCCCATCCGAATTGGTAAACATGATCTCGTAGGATTTTTTAGGAAAGCCACGCGAGATGCCCCCCCGCACGTGAATCGCGCCTCCGGAGGAAAAATACTGGTATTTGTTATAATCGCCGCTGTCGCTATACGGCGGATTGGTCAACGCTATTGAACACGTCTTATAATCGCCTCCGTTATTGATGCCCGGCAGATTTATATTGTTGATCTGGACAATCGGAAGCCCTGTGAAAATTATATTGTAATTATAACGGTAGCTCTTTGAAACCGCTTTTATCACATACCGGCGATTGAGCTT
The DNA here is from genome assembly GCA_002397345.1 of Clostridiales bacterium UBA4959. Lineage (GTDB taxonomy): Bacteria > Bacillota > Clostridia > Oscillospirales > CAG-272 > DTU078. The sequence goes on along the minus strand of DHAH01000153.1, from coordinate 1,985 downwards.
GATATTATAAGGCGGCTGGAGGTCGTTCCCCTCCATGTCGGCAACACTGAGAAAAATATTCGGCTCGCCGGACTGACCGTACGCTTTTAACTCAAGGTTAATACCATTCAGTTTGTCCATACCCAGCGGGAAATAAAAAGTTTCCGAATCTTTGTTTAAAATGCAGTCCGCGCCGCCGATCGTCAGTCTGGTGACCAGTTTGAATTTATAAATCTTTTTGCTT
>DHAH01000153.1:0-1620 GCA_002397345.1 Clostridiales bacterium UBA4959 | reverse complement strand
TCGAACGCGAATATTTCCTCGATCAGACTGTCGCAAGCCGCGTTTAATTTCTCCGCGGCTTTATCCGCTTTTTTTTGATCTTTTACATAATCTTTTTTCGACAGGCACGCCTCGGAAACGGCGGCTTTGAGCTCCGCCTTCTGCCGCTCGTCCAGAGTATAAACGTTTATATAATTCTGCGCGCGCCCAATCGCGGCGTCTAAACCCGCAAAATCGGCGTTCGGCTTGCCGAGGGCAAATATCATGCAGACCGCGGCAACGGCGACAACAACCGCCGCGACAATAATCAGCTTGAATTTCTTCTGTTTTAATAAATTTTTCACAGTTTCATCGCCACTTTACCATTTTATTTCCACACCTTCATAATGGTACCATATATATTCGTAAATTGCAATAGTAATTCAGGCTAAACGCACAAGACAGGATTTTTACTGTTAAAATAGTCCAATATAAATACGGAAAAATAAATTTTTAGCATGCAATTATTCATAAAAAAGGAGCTGCAGTAAAACTAACGTTTTACTGCAGCTCCTTTTTTAGGGGAATCATGCTATTACGGTACAGATGGGCATGAGCGCAGTTTTCTCAAAAGTATTTCCAATTTCTTTTTAGTTATAATAAAATCAATGTTTTTTCGCATATTGCTTCAATCGGACAGCTATATTTTTGAAACGCGCGTCGTTTTTTATATCGCTAAGCGTTTTATCTCCGATAATATTATCAAGAAGACCCGCGGTACGGTTACATCCTTCTTCCATAATCCATCCGCCGTCACTGTATCCACGGAGTGCCGGAGATGTGTGAGCCGCGTTAAAATCATAGGTATCAAAACAGACGGCATAATCGCAAGCCTTTTCCAGCCAATAAAATCCTTCGTCCACATTTCCGGCGTTAAAATATGCCTGTGATAAATATGAACACGCAATTTCGCCGTGTTGAGCCTTAATCTGGTAATCTCCATCCGGGTATAACAGTTCAATAAATCCAGCCAGTTGTTTCCAAATTCTGATGCGATCTTCCGTCGAATAAACAAATTCCCCGTTGTCATGTCTCTGGGAGGCGAGTAAACCAAGAACTGAGACGACTTGTTCGATTAGCGCCGCCAAATATTTTTGGCGCTGTATCAACCCTTCGTCGCCTTCCATTCGGTAAAGTAAAAAGTTTTCCTTTGAAAAACGGAATTCAGTCATCTGTTCGGCAATTTTCCGCATCTCATCGGTTTTTCCGGAATAACCGTAAGCAATTCCTAAAGTGCGCAATGCCTTGTTGCGGACTTCGCTTTCGGTACATTCGGCAAGTATCGTGCCGCAAAGCATAATTACTTCGTCATAGTTTTTTATGTTTTTGCGGCTGTAGTCGTTGACCAAGGCGTCGGCGAGCTTTTCCATGATATGATATGATTTCAGATATAAGCGATATTGTTCACGCAGATATTCGGCTTCTTTTTGCCATTCCGCGTTATTACTCATATCTTCGGCAGTCTTAAGTATCTCCTTTATTTTTTCGGCTTTTCTTTCGATGTCAATACCGAGAATCACATCCGCGCTGACGTCGAAAATATTTGCAAGAATCGGAATCTGCGTCACATCCGGCATAACTCTGTCGGTTTCCCACTGGGAA
>DHAH01000100.1:16971-17724 GCA_002397345.1 Clostridiales bacterium UBA4959 | reverse complement strand
GGGGCTGCCGGTGCAGGACTGGGTCGACGAGCGTATGTACTGAGCCGGAACGCGCGTCCCGTCGGGCGCGGTTACGCCGCCGCGGTAACGGTGATTGACCCTCACCGGCTGCGTCACCTCCCACGGATGCGGGTTGAACACAAATATCGGCGTGTGATATTTCATCGTATCGGTCGCCCACGATATGGTTTGCAGCGCGGTATTTTCGAGCTTCGCCGCTATGGCGAGCGATTCGTGCGCTATAATTTGCGCGTCGTCGAAAACCTCGCGGATACTGCACCCGCCCAGTGAATCGTGGAACTGGTTGAAGACAATATTGCGCCACGCGTATTCGATTTTTTCCGTCGGGTGCTTCGCGCCGGTGAGTTTCGCCGCGAGCGCGCTGTAAACCTCGGCGGCGAGCAGCTCCATCTCTCCCCGGCGGTTGAGGTGCTTAATCTGCGACACCGCCGAGTAGCAGCCGCTGGCGTGATGCTGCAAATCTTCGGTATAAACCGGGATTTCGCCGCCGTACAGACGCTCCGCGTCATCAAAATAACGTCCAGGATCGCTGAATATCACATCGGCTTTCCCCGATTCGCGCAGACGGCGCAGCGACTCGATATTTTTTATCGTCGGACCGCCGCCGTGGTTTCCCACGCCGTAAAAAAACATGCGCTCAGGACGATCGGGACGGTGGTTGCGGTCACTTCCGGCAATATGGCGGTCGCGTTCTTCATCGGTGTCAAAATTGCTGCAATACGGCTCGCCCAG
>DHAH01000100.1:15537-16825 GCA_002397345.1 Clostridiales bacterium UBA4959 | reverse complement strand
CGGCTCGCCCAGTCTGTATGCCAGCACCGAGCTGCCGTCGGGCGAGGTCCAGCGGAACAGATCGGTGTCGAGATGCTTTTCATGCTCGCCCGGGCGCATGAAAACATAATATTTCATGCCGCTTTTCCGTAATATCTGGGGCAGCATATAATTATGCCCGAATGAATCGACGTTATACCCCACGCGCGCGGTCACGCCGAAACGCGAATAAAAATAGCGCTGCGCGTACAGGCTCTGACGCGCGAACCCTTCGCCCGACGGCTGGTTGCAGTCGGGCTGAACCCACCAGCCGCCGGCAATGACCCAACGCCCTTCGGCGACGCGCGCCTTTATCTCCTCGAACATCCCGGGCGCGCTTTCCTCGACCCACGCGTAGACTGACGCGGACGAACAGGTAAACACAAAATCATCGAATTCATTCATGCGGTCGAGCGCCGAGCGGAAGGTCGCCTTTGCTTCGGCATAACCCTCTGTCCAGCGCCACATCCAGACCGGATCGAGATGCGCGTTGCCAATTGCATGGTAGATATTTTTATTGTCCATATCGCAGCCTCCGGATTAAAATGATTAATCCATAATATCACATCGCCGATTTTATGTCAATGCGAAAACAACAATATTTCAAAGCGCCGCGACTATCTTTTTAATCTGTTGACGCCCTCGCGCAGCGCACAGGCAAGCGCCAGCATATCAGCCTCGGTTGTCGAGCCGGAAAAGCTGACGCGTATGGTGCTGTCCGCCGCGGCTTCGCCAAGCCCGAACGCGAGCAGCGCTTGACTTATACCGCGGTGACGCGACGAACATGCCGAGCCGCTGGATACATATATCCCGCGCTCCGATAAAAAGCGCAGCATAACCTCGCTTTTAACGCCGGGCAGTGTAACGCTCGCGATATGGGGCATATATTCGCCGCGCGGGGTGTTGCAGATAACGCTTTCCGGTAAATGCTCTTCCAAAAATTTGCGTAATTTATCGGTTTCAGCGCGGAAATTCTCGCGTGTGCCGCTTTTTATATGATATTCAGCCGCCGCGCCGAAACCCGCGATCGCCGCGACGTTTTCGGTACCAGAGCGCAGTCCGCCCTCCTGTCCGCCGCCGAGGATATAGGACACGAACTTTTTCGCGGTCAGCACCGGTTTATCTATATACAGCGCGCCGATACCCTTTGGCCCGCCGAGTTTGTGCGCCGATACGGTCAGCATATCCGCGTTCAGCGATTTCGGCGAAAACATGAGTTTACCCAGCCCCTGAACAGCGTCGCAATGGGTCAGCGCGTCCGGGCGCAGGT
>DHAH01000100.1:7382-15418 GCA_002397345.1 Clostridiales bacterium UBA4959 | reverse complement strand
GTGTTTTACCAGCTTAAACGCCTGCGCGACGTCATACAGCGCGCCGGTTTCGTTGTTCACGAGCATAAATGTGGCGAGAACCACATTTTCATGCGCCGACAGCGTTTCTTCGAGCTCATGCATGTCAAGCATGCCGTCTTTGGTTGATAAACGCACAATGACAAAACCCTCACCCCCAAGCCGCGCCAGCGGCTGTGATATGGAGGGATGCTCGCTGTCCGTGGTGATGATCGCGGGCGTGCTCCGCCAGCGCTTAGCCTTTGCGCAGCCGAAAATCGCCGTGTTGTTTGCCTCTGTCCCGCTGCCGCAGAAAATCAGGGCGCACTGCTCTGTGCGTTTTACACCGAGCAGCGACAACACCTGCACCCGCGCATCCTCCACGACCGCGCGCGCCGCAAGCCCCGCCGCGTGTACGGACGAGGGGTTTGCATATAACCGCGCGTAAATATCCGCCATCACTGCCGCCGCTTCGGGCAGCGTCGGTGTGGTGGCGGCATTATCGAGATAAATTTCGGATATTGGAGCGTCATGGTCGGCACAACTACATGCGCCGAACTCTGTAATATTATTTGAAACTGAAGTTTTCAATGATTTTCTGCGCATTCCCGACGTGTATATCGTATTTGCCGGCCGTCGCCGTATAGGTGAAGATATAAACAACGCCGCTCTTGATGGTTATAATCTGCATGAATTTATAGTCGTCGCCCGAGGCTTTGGCGGTGTAGATATATTTTTTTGCCGCTTCCCCGCCCATCAGCGTAGCTTCACCCTCGGTTTCATAGGTAATGTCGGTGAAAAACGATGAGAAGCTCTCCTTGCGTTCAGCCCAGAATTCATCCAGCGTTTGGTTGGGATTTTTTAAATCGAAAGAGATAATATTGATCGACGTGCGGTCGGCGGAGCTTACATACGCGGTTATAAACCCCGACGACTGGTCTTCCGTCCAATCGTTTGGGATATACAGGTTATAGTCGACCATGTCATTTGATATTTTTTTCATTCCGGCGGGCACCCACTCATTTAAATCCGCCGGCGAACAGCCGAAAAGCGCCGCGAGCAGAAGCAGCGACGCCAATATGACTGCGAAGTGTTTTCGGACGTTGTGCATCTTAAATGCCATGAGCTGACACACACAAGCTTTACATTGCTTGTCATTCGCGGTGTCAGTCATCCTTTCTTTTTTGTAGCTCAAACTTATTTTTCCTGTCTTAAAATGATAATAATTGCTTCAATTATAAGCTCTGACACCCTTTTTGTCAATAATAATATTGTTTTTTACATTTTAACATGATATAATAACGCCGACGGATGTATTTACCGCAGCTTTTATCTTATACGGTCGGCGTCCGCGAAAACGCTTGCGCGTTTTCTTAATTTTTCGTTAATGTTATTATAGATTACAATTATCCGGGGGTTATTTATATATGTCCGACGCATATCTGTCGCTGGGAGCGTCATCGGAGAAAACCGACGTTAAACGCGCTATTGAAAAAATCGACCGCGGTGTGTTCGCAGGCGCGTTCTGCAAACTGATCGACGATCCCGCGGGTGACGAGGCATGGTGCGCCGCCCTGCACGCCGACGGAGCGGGTACAAAATCGTCGCTTGCTTATATCAAGCACCGCGAAACGGGCGATTTTTCGGCGTATTACGACCTCGCGCAGGATTCCGTGGTCATGAACCTTGACGACCTGCTCTGCGTGGGCGCGACAAACGGGTTTGTGATGTCGAACACAATTGGGCGCAACGCGCACCGTGTCGACGGCAACGCCATTAAAGCCGTTATCGAAGGGTACGTCGGATTCATATCGAAAATGCGCGAATTGGGTGTCAATATCGCCATGTCGGGCGGCGAAACCGCCGATGTGGGCGATCTGGTGAGCACTTTGATTGTCGATTCCACGTTTTTTATGCGCATGAAGCGCGCGGATGTCATCGACTGCGACAATATCGCGCCCGGCGATGTTATTGTGGGCTTCGCTTCGTTTGGGAAGGCGACCTATGAAAGTAAATACAACTCCGGCATCGGCTCAAACGGCTTGACCGCCGCGCGCCATCTGCTGTTGAACCATGATTACGCCGAAAAATATCCGGAATCGTTCTCGCCCACCATCGACAGCGCCAAGGCATACAGCGGCGCATACCGCATTACCGATCTCCTGCCCGCCGACGCGGGTCTGCCGGCTATGGCCGCCGGCGACGCGCTGCTTTCACCGACGCGCACATACGCGCCCATCGTGCGCGATATCCTCGCGGCGGGGCGCTCGCGTATCCACGGCATCATTCACTGCACCGGCGGCGGGCAGCTAAAATGCAGAGGGTTCGGGCGGGGTCTGCATTATATAAAAGATAATCTGTTCGACACACCGCCGCTGTTCCGCGCAATCGCAGAGAACGGCGCTATCGGTTCACGCGAAATGTACTCGGTATTCAACATGGGGCACCGGCTGGAGATGTACTGCGCGCCCGAATATGCGCCGGAGCTTATCGCCGCCGCCGCGAAATACGGTGTCGGCGCAAAAATCGTCGGCCGCGTCGAGCCCTCCGAGGGCGAGAACAGGGTCACGATCAGCCATAACGGGGAGCTGTTCGAGTATTGATTTTCATTTCCCTTTCCGGGGGTATGAAACGTTGATTTTATATATGGGAGGTGCGACAGGTGCAGAAACCGCGAATACTTGCAGTCGGCAGCGCGTATACGGACTTTTATATTAAAACAGACCGCATTCCTTCTCAGAATCAATCGGTGGTCGGCGACCGCTATGATTATCTGCCCGGAGGCAGGGGCGTTTACAGCGCGCTCACGTTCAATAATCTCGGCGCGGAATGCATCTTCTGCGCCAAACTCGGCGCGGACACACACGGTTCGCGCCTGAAATCGTATCTCGAGAACCGCGGCATCGACACGCGTTTTATCGTTTCCGACCGTGGGTTTCAGACGGGTCTGAACGCTGTCATTTATGAAACGGGCAGTCCCGGCAGGAGTATCATTTATCCCGGCGCGAACCGCCGTCTGCGCCCCGACGACGCGGAGGAAGCGTTTACCGCCTATCCCGACGCGCTGTATATAATGACCGATCTCCCCCCCGCCACCGTCGCCGCCGCGTCTTCGTTTGCCCATATGCAGGGAGTGCCCAGCTTTGTTGACGCTTCTTATACCGGAGCCGCCGACCGGGAATTTATGCTTGAGCAGCTCGAGCCTGTCGAGATTTTTATAACCGACGAAGCCGCCGCGCTTGCCTTTACCGGCATTGCGCCGTCCGATTCGGAAAAGTCCATGCGCTGCTGTCTGGCGCTCACCCAGCGTATACAGGCGGGGTATATCGTGATCCGGCTGGGCGCGCGGGGATTGTTTTTATACGACGGTACATACTATAAAATCATCGCGCCCTATGATGTGCAGCCTGTTGACCCGCTTGCCGCCGGCGACGCTTTTTCCGCCGCGCTGACGCTCGAATACCTGCGTTCGCGCGATATAAAACGCGCCTGCGAATACGCGAACATCGTCGGCACAATAACGCTGTCGCGACCCGGCGGCGCGTCGTCGATACCCACAGCGGATGAGATCGCAATGTTTATAGAACATAATGAAATAGAATTTATATTATGATAAATGACAGGACAAAATATTGGATTAATACACGGAGGAACTTTTATGTTGGATAAAGAAGCTGCTTTAAACACTGTTAAACAATACGCCGAAATTGTCCGCAGAGAATTTTTTCCGGCTGCCGTCGTTATGTTCGGTTCATATGTTAACGGTACTCCGCACGAGTACAGCGATATTGATGTGGGCATTATTTTCGACGGCTTTAACGGCAATCGATATGAAGCGGCTACCCGATTATGGCATTTAAGCTCGGAAATAAATTTAAATATAGAACCGCATCTGCTCGATATAAAAAAAGATAAGAGCGGATTTGCCCAACACGTCTTAAAAACGGGACAAATAATTTATAAACAATGAGCTACACCAAAAAAACAGGCACTTTCCGCTCGTCCGACGACAGTTGCGACGTCGCGTATTATATCTTCACCCCCGACCGCAACCCGAAGGCGATATTGCAGATATGCCACGGTATGTGCGAGTATATCGAGCGTTACGAACGCGAAGGGTTCGTTTCCGATATGACCGCGCGCGGCTATGCGGTCTGCGGCTGTGACCACATCGGGCACGGACACACCGCCTCAAGCGAGGGAGAACTGGGCTATTTCGCCGATTACAAGAGCCTTGCCGACAATCAAAGGCTCTTGTATGATTTGATGCGTAAAACCTACCGCAGTCTGCCCTATATATTGTTTGGGCACAGCATGGGTTCGTTTGTCGCGCGCGATTACATCGCCCGACACGTTTCGACCGTCGACGGAGCCGTTATCTGCGGCACCAGCGGCATAAACAAGCAGGTAGGGTTCGGAATATTCCTCACCTCACTGCTGGAGTTGTTCCGCGGCGGGCATCACCGCAGTCTGCTTGTCGCGGGTTTGAGCAATCTGCACCGCAATGACAGTTGGCGCGATGAAAGCGACACCTGCTCGTGGCTCAATGACGACAAAGAGAACCGCGCCCGATACCACGCCGATAAGCTCAGCTCCTTCACCTTCACCGTGCGCGCGTATAACCAGCTTATGCGGATGTTAAAATACGTTTCGTCACCCGAATGGTATGAAGCCGTGCCGAAAAGTCTGCCGATTTTCATTATGAGCGGCGCACTCGATCCGCTGGGCGGGAACGGGAGCGGCGTGCGCGAGGTGTTCGACAAACTGGACGATATGGAATTGTCGGATTTGAAACTGGAGCTGTACGAAAACGGACGGCATGAGCTGCTGAACTGCACTGTCCGCGACGCCGTTATCGCCGATCTCGACACATGGGCTGACAGCGTCATCGAAGGTGTGCGCCTTGCGAGAACAGGGTACGGGGGATACGGGGATACGGTCTCTTTTAATTCTCAGCGTAACCGAGAATTTTAAAAGCTCCGCAAAAACTTTTATATTTAATATATTCTAATAAATTTTATTTAATAGGAGGGGGTGTAACCCCATTTATTAATTATGCGTATACTTGGTATTGACTACGGCGACACGCGTACCGGACTGGCGGTCAGCGACGCAACGGGACTGCTTGCGGGCGGGATCGAAACGTTTAAAGCGGCGGGCGACCGCGTTTTAATAAAACATATAGAAGAAGTTATCGAAAAATACGGCGTCGGACTTATTGTGCTGGGCGATCCGATCAATATGAACGGTACGCGCGGCCCGCGCTCGGAGCTGGCGCATGTTTTCGCCGACAAGCTGCGGAATGCAACCGGGCTGGAGGTCGTACTCGAGGACGAACGCTGTACGACAATGAACGCGCACGCGATCCTCAACGAAACCGATACGCGCGGTAAAAAACGCAAAGCGGTCGTCGATACCCTCTCTGCACAAATAATACTGCAAAATTATATGGACCGCAATCGTAAATAACACGAGGTACGGGGGATACGCGCTTTCTAAAGAAAGCTGCGCAAAGACTTTTAAACTATTTATTATATAAATCGTTCGGCTATTTGTTGATCATGCAAATTTGCGCCGCCCTAATGGGTACCCTATTTTCTAAAAAATGAGGGTACCCATTAGGGCGGCTGCTTTTATAATGAACCATTGTTATTATATGGTTCATCTTCAGTCAGGTGGGTGAACACTGCTCACCCCGAAATTTAACAATATCGCAAGATGTATATAATTTTTTATTATAAAAGTTTTTGCACAGCTTTTTTCAAAAAGCGCGTATCCCCGTTCCTCGTTCCTCGTTCCCCGTTCCCCCGTCCACGCGTTAAGGCGCGATGCGGATGTTGTCCGATTCTATTATAGCGGTGCAGTCATTATGCACTTTGAACGCGTCGTCTATATAACTGCGGTATTTTTCAGCGGTTTCGGAGGTACCGTCGTCGATACGGGCGTGGGTTGACAGGTCATATATCTTTGCCTCGGACAATATGCCGTTCAGGGGATATACAAAGAAAATATCGTTCGTTACAAACGAGCCGGTTTTCACATACATTTGCTCGTACACCGGTGTAGTATCGTCCGACAGCATGTCATGTCCGAACATCCTCCCGCCGGTATTTTTTACGCCGAGCAGGTTCAGCACCGTCGGCATAACATCGATATGGCTCGACGGGCGGGTTACAGTTTCGGTTATACCGGAACCGGGAATATGTATGATCATCGGCACGCGGAAAAGGTCGTCCTCATAATACAGGTGACCGAAGAAATTTGACGCAAGCGAATAATTTTCGGCGTCGTTGGGCATTCCGTAATGGTCGCCGTAGATTACAATAATACTGTTGTCATACAGCCCCGCCGCCTTCAATTCGTCCATTAATCCGCCGATCGCATTATCGACATAATTTACAGCGACAAAATAATTGGCGAACAGGGTATTGTCTATATCCGCGGGTACGTCGAGCAGCCGCTTCTCCTGCGGCAAATAAAAGGGGTGATGCGACGAGAGCGTTATTAAAAACGAATAAAAAGGCTGTTCCTTCGTTTTTAAAATATCCACCGTCTGCGAAAAATATTTTTCATCGCTCACGCCCAGCCCGATCACATCGTCTGACGGGAATGAGTCCTTGCTGTAATAGGTGTCAAACCCCTGATAAGGATATGCTTTATCGCGGTTCCAAAAATCGCTTAGATAACCGTGGAATACGTCGGCGGTTTTATACCCGTTATCTTTTAATACATAAGGCAGTCCGTAATAATGCTTGTCCGTATATTTTACATATGCCGAGGTGTCGGTCGGCGGGTATAGGCTGTTATTGACTGTAAACTCTGCGTCGGAGGTGTTCCCCGCCCCGACGATACAATAATAATTCGGCATGTAAAACGAGTCTTTTTTAATCAGCGCGTCAAGGTTGGGCGTAATCTCCTGCCCGTTAAATTTGTTGTTTATCACAAACCCCTGAAGCGATTCGACTTGAATAATAATGAGATTCCGCCCTTTTGCCAACCCGTAATAGGGCGATTCTTCCGCGCCCGCGATAGCCTGTACATATTTGCCGGCTTCGACTTCGACCGCGTTTTTTTTGCCGAACAGAGTTACCGCCGCGTCGGAGGTATGATAAAACATCAGCTCGCCGCTTAAATTTATGAGTTTCAAGTCTGTGAGCTTGACTCCGACCGCGACGAAGCACACCATAACTCCGCACAACGCGGTCGATATAACGCGGTTGAGCTTTTTTGCCCTCTGCGCCGTCCGCTCTGTCACCGCACGGCGTTTAAATAAACGTCTGAATCCGAAGAAATACAGCGCGATAAGCGGCAGATCGGCAAGGTATAACAGATGCGTCGGGTCCATAAGCTTGTGTACCGTGGACGATACGCCCGAGAGCAGCCTTATCATGCCGAGCATCGCGACGCTGGGCAGTTTCCCGTAATACGAGAAATACATGCGGTCGCAAAACATAAAAAACGAGAACAAAAAATAAACGGCGAGCAGCGCCCATGTCGCGCTTCCCCGGTCGGCGCCGTTTCTGCCGCCAAGCCATGAGAGCAGCGCGTATAAACCAATCGCCGCGCCGATCGTTGCAGCCGCGAAAAATATTGAATATTTGCCGTAACCGATATATCTATACAAAAAAAGCGATTTTATTGCAAATAATACGATAATAACCGCGGCTTCGATATATTTTAAATATGTATTTTTAACCGTAAGTACTTTATTTTTATTCATAATTTTATTAACCGTATTTTTATAAAGATTTGCGTGCGGACATTACCGCAACATTAATTTTAACATCTAAAACCGTATAAAGCAAGTCGGAAATGTTACCGTTTATGGAAAACTTGCAATTATCATGAATACAGCAAGTTTAAACACAAATTTCCCTATTGTATAATTCTAAAATTTGTGATATAATTCATGACGGGACCGGGCGGTGCGATCGCGTGGTATCATGCCGGAAGGTATTATCATGAGGAAAGTCCGGGCTTCGCAGGGCAGGATGCCGGATAACGTCCGGTGGAGGTGACTCCAAGGATAGTGCAACAGA
>DHAH01000100.1:6799-7206 GCA_002397345.1 Clostridiales bacterium UBA4959 | reverse complement strand
AAACCCTATCCGAAGCAACACCTATATATGGATCGCTTGCCCGGCGTATATCCATTGGTGGCTGGAGCCGTGTGGCAACATACGGTCGAGATAGATGATCGCAGCGTCCGCAAGGTCATTAACCATGACCTGACGGATTTGACAGAACCCGGCTTATAAGCCCGGTCCCAAATTAATTTGTAAGTTAAATGTTTTTAAGATATATCCGGAGGCGATATCCCGGCGCGTATATCAGCCCCAATAGTTATCGCTCACATTTTTATCAATCCACTTCACCGCGAGCGTGTTGTCCGGGGTGGCAAGCAGGAAAATATAGTGCCCCTTTATATAAACCATAGAATTTGCGGCTGTAAACGGCGTATCGCCGTATAATTTGCTTTCGCCGTAGGAATACCCGCCGAACAGCC
>DHAH01000100.1:4464-6686 GCA_002397345.1 Clostridiales bacterium UBA4959 | reverse complement strand
GAATACCCGCCGAACAGCCTGTTCCCCCCGATCAGGTTGGGACTGTTTTTTTTATCTTCCACCGCGCTGTAAAAATCATACGATCTGAACAGCTTCACACGGCGGTAGAGTAGCTTTGCGATAACATCCGCGTCGGCGCGGTTGCGCGCGCGGAACACGTGCAGCTCGAAAAGCCGCGTTGTGCCCGACATTATCACCGCCCAGCCTTCGGCGCAGTCGAGGGCTTCGTCAGCGCTTTCACGCGCGCGCTCGGAACAATACAGGTATGTAAGTTCCTCGCGTGACAGATAACCTTCGTCATATTCTTTGGCGTTATCGATATAAATCGAATTGCCCTCCGACCTGTCGGGGTATAAAAACAATAGCCGCGCCGCGAGATCGGACGGTATATCGCCCGATTTTTCGGAACACGCAGACAATATTGCCGCGCAGGCGGCAAACATTAATATAATTGAAATAATTTTATAACGGCTCATACTTCTAATTATATGAGCCGTAATTTTACATATTCAGGGTATTATTATATGCGAGTAACAATTTACGCAAAATCAGCGCAATTCGATATGACCGCTTGCGCCGGCGATAATCTTTACGCTATCATAAGACGCGCAGGGGGCATAACCCTTGACACGCCCTGCGGCGGCAGGCACACCTGCGGCAAATGCCGTGTTACCGCGCGCGGGGGCATCTCGCCCGCCGCCGAAGCGGAAGCGAAGTTTCTTACCGAATCAGAGCTGCGCGCGGGCGTGCGTCTTGCCTGCCACACGCTGATAACCGGCGACTGTGAAGTCTGGGTGGGCGACGCCTCGCCGATGACAATACAGGTCGAGGGTCTGCGCGACTCGCAGCTCGACCTGACGCCCGCTCCTGCTCCCGACGGCACGCCCGCAAAATGGGGCGTCGCCGTTGATATCGGCACCACCACCGTTGCGCTTTACCTCTGCGATTTGGCAAACGGCGTCACAGCGGCGACCGACGCGTTTGTCAACCCCCAGCGCGCGCATGGCGCCGATGTTATCACGCGTCTGGGCTATATAATTGATAATCCTGGAACCGACGAAACCCATGACGGCGCGCAAACGCTGCGCGGACTGCTTTTAGGTGAGCTTAACGCCCACATCACGCGGCTGTGCGAACGCACGGGTATAACGCCCGGCGAAATCGGCTGCGCCGCGCTTGCGGGCAATACCGTAATGGAGCATATCGCCGCGAACCGGGACGCGCGCGGTATCGCGAACACGCCTTTTACGGTGTCGACGCTGTTCGGTTATTCCCTGCCCGCCGCCGAGGCGGGGCTTGCGGTTGATCCGGCTGCGCGAGTGTATTACATGCCCTGTTTCGCCGCTTATGTGGGTGGCGACATTGCGGCGGGACTTGTGGCTGCCGGGGTTGACACCGCGGAAAATACTACGCTTTTCATTGATGTGGGTACAAACGGCGAGATGGGGCTGGGCGATAAATCGGGTATCTGTCTGTGCGCGACGGCAGCCGGTCCGGCGTTCGAGGGCGCGCACATCGAGCGCGGTATGGCGGGCGTTGATGTCGCGGTCAACGGAGTTTGGCTTGAAGGCGGCGAAATAAAATATAACATGATCGGCGGCGGCGAGCCGCGCGGCATCTGCGGCTCGGGTCTGATCGACGCGGTCGCGGTTATGCTCGATCTGGGCGTTCTTGACGAAACGGGCCGTATAAATAATGATGGAGAAGATAAATTCTACCTCAACCGCGAGCACGATGTTTATATCTCGGGACGCGATATCCGCGAGCTGCAGCTTGCCAAAGCCGCCGTCTGCGGCGGTGTTCTGACGCTGCTCGACGACGCGGGACTGACCGCGAACGACGTGTCGCGCGTAGTGCTCGCGGGCGGATTCGGCGCGCACATCAACCGCCGCAGCGCCTGCCGTATCGGTTTGATACCGCCGGAGCTGGAGGATAAAATCAACGTCGCGGGCAACACCGCCGGAATGGGCGCGGTTTCGTACCTGATGAGCGCCGCCGCGCGCGAACGCATTGACAGGATAAACGGCGATTCTACGCATTATCTCGAATTATCGTGCAACGAATTTTTTATGGACGCATATATCGAGCAGATGATGTTCTAATATTGATTATACATGTAGGGGCGGGGTTCCCCCGCCCGCCTGTTCAATTAAAATATAAATATCTACAATCAGGCGCCGCGCGTTTGGGTGAAAACCCCAAACTTACTTATTACTTCTTCG
>DHAH01000100.1:3712-4361 GCA_002397345.1 Clostridiales bacterium UBA4959 | reverse complement strand
CCCCAAACGCGCGGCGTGTTTATTATACTCTTGTTTTGAATTAGGGTCAAACGATTGGATTATGTACCCCAGCGCGTAACCCGTTTTATCTCGATTTCTTTTTTATTGCGAAGCCGATAGCTGTGGTAAGGGCAATAGCGGCTATGCAGAGCGACATTGCATCAGCGGTTTTCGGAGCGGGCGCGGGAGCGGTATTATCCGTACTTACCGCGGGCGTTTCGACAGGGGTAACAGAGCTTACTCCCGTCTGCATGTGATCCTCCGGTCCGCCGAGCTTGGTCGGGAGAACATCGTATACCTCAATTTCTGCTAAACCGAGGTTGGGGCCTTCGCTGTCCATGACCTCGAAATTCACCCATGTGATTTTCTTTTCGGGGAACTGGATTATTACGGGCTGCGCGAAGTTGTCAAGCTCGCCGACTTCGATTTTCGAGCCGTCGCTGAATGTAAGCTCGCCCGCCAGCACGTGGTCGTTGCCGTTGAAGCGATCGTACAGTACAACCGCTGTGACAGTCTGTTCGCTGTCCCACGCCAGCTTTATGGACGGGTATGCCTCGCCAGCGGATGCCCATTCGCGCTCTCCGGCGGGGAGGTCGGCGGTCGTAAAGCCGTTAATCGCTTTTCTCGGACCGAATACATCTGTTGTACC
>DHAH01000100.1:1140-3564 GCA_002397345.1 Clostridiales bacterium UBA4959 | reverse complement strand
CAAAGACATCTTGTTCGCTGTCAGGCTGCGACGAGGACGCGGTAGCGGTAGCGTTAAGCGCAACATTTGTGCCGCCTTTTTTGTCAAAAAGCATAATTTCGTCAAGACCGACCACGCCCGTGCCCTCGATTGTGGCTTTGACCCATGTTATCCCCTTTTTAGCGGGAATATCAAACTCGGTGCGTTTTCCGTCGGCTGCGAGCGCGCCGAATTCAAATTTTGAGCCGTCAGAAAATTCTATTGTACCTTTATCAACGCTATTTCCCTCGCCCGGGATGCCATACAGCGCTGTAAAGCTGATGTCGACCGCGTTTTTCCACTCCAGTTTCAGCCACGGATTGGTTTCGCTGTCCGAATGCCAGCCCGGTCTGTGGGTTTCGGCGTTCTTTATCCAGCCGTCGATAGCCATTAAGCCGGAATAATCTTCATTATAATCGCTCGAGGTTTCCGGTTTCGCTTTCAAAGCGAGATTTTCCGCGAAAGCGGGAATGGACAAGGTGCATAGCAGGAGCAAAAACAGCAGCAGAGATAATGCTTTTTTCATGTTGTGGACCTCTTTTCACTAAAAAATTTTCCGTGGTAATCCATAGTTTTATTATACATCCCTTTCCTATTGTCTGTCAATAGAGTTTCTGTAATTATTTCCCGACGTAGTTTTATAACGCAAATGGTGTTTATCGCTGTCATGAGCGCGATTGCAATATCGGCGAAATCCCATGCCAGACCTTCGGGCGTAACGGCGCCGACCGCGCAGAATACAGCGCAGCAGCAAAGATATACTATGCGCTGCCACCCCGCGCTACGCCCGGTGAGGAAGCGCATTGCCTCCGCACCGTAATGCGACCAGCTTATAACGGTGGCGAGCGCGTATGCGCAGACTGAGCTGCCGATAAACGAAACCGCCAGCCGCGCCGCCGCGGAGCAAATCTCGGGCGCCGCGCCGAGCGCCTTTCCGACCGCCGCGTACAGCCCGCCGCCAAAAGCCGCTGAAACAACATCCATGCCGCCGCCGGATAAAGAATTGATCTCAGGCGCGACCCTGCGCGCGATGAGGATCACAAGCGCGGTCAGACCGCAGAGTATGATCGTATCGGCGAACACTTCAAACACACCCCACGCGCCCTGATCGGCGGGCGAGGACGCGTCGGCGGCGGCGTGCGCGATGCCCGAGCTGCCGCAGCCCGCTTCGTTTGAAAAAATCCCGCGCGCGACCCCGAAGCGCAGCGCCGTAAGGTTAAAGGCGCCGGTCAATGCCGCTACCCCCGCGCCGGGAACCGTGGCAGGCGAAAACGCCGAGCGGAAAATCTCCGCAAATATTTCGGGCAGATAACCCGCAAACGGGAGGATAATGCACAGCGACAGGAGCGTGTAGCCTATGGTCAGAAACGGGATAAGCCGCACCGTCACTTCTGATATGCCGCCGATACCGAACACCGTCACCGCCAGCATCAGCACGCCGATTATAATCCCTGTCGCGATATTCGGCAGACCGAACGCGCCCCGCATACCGTCCGCGGCGGCCTTGGTCTGGATTATACACCCCAGCGCGAACGAATCGAGCGCCAGCACGACGGCGTATATCCTCGCCGTGCGTTTCATACCCAGACCGTCGGCGATATAATAAAACGGTCCGCCGTGATATGATATGGTTTCTGTATCCGCTTTTGCAGGGCGGGAGTTTACCCCCGCCGCGGAATCAATTTTAACATTATCATCCGCGCCGTCTGTGCGCCGGTATTTTACCGACAGCACTACCTCGGCATATTTCAGCGCCATTACCACAATCGCGCTGACCCACATCCAGAACACCGCGCCCGGCCCGCCGAGGCTGATAGCCGACGCTACCCCGACGATGTTCCCTACCCCCAGCGTACCCGCCAGCGCGACCGTCACCGCGCGGAACGGGGAAATCCCCGATCCCGGACGCTTCGCGGTTAATGCCCGTAGGATTCTCACGGGCGACAGCCGCAGGCGGAATGTAAAATACAGTCCCGCGATAAGCAATATCACAGTCACCGCCGGCGACATAATGTAAGAATTTACAAATGACAGCAATTATATCACATCCATTTACATGTTATTTTAATAATTTTATGAATTATTGCTATTTTAATGTTCCGTTTATTAACATAAAACAATTCTATTACTAATAAACAATGAAACTTTGCTTTAATATTTATATTTTAACTATAGATTTTTGATATAACATGTAGTATAATAGGTCGGTAATAAAAAACACCACCCTTATTATCTAACGGAGGTTTAGTTCGACATGAAAAAGAAGCTGACCGCTGCCGAATTTACAGGTACGGCCGAGCAGGAAGCGAAACTGCTCGCTGTTATCGAAAAATATCGCGGGGTCAAGGGCGCAATGATGCCCATCCTTCAGGAAGCACAGGAGATATACGGTTTCCTGAAGGATGG
>DHAH01000100.1:0-1033 GCA_002397345.1 Clostridiales bacterium UBA4959 | reverse complement strand
AGATATACGGTTTCCTGCCCCGTGAAGTGCAGCGTATCATCGCGCTGAAAACAGGCGTTTCCGCCGAGGAAATTTACGGGATTACCACTTTTTATTCACAGTTCAAGTTAAATCCGAGCGGCACGGTCGCCATCTCGGTCTGCCTTGGCACCGCGTGCTATGTCAAGGGGGCGGGCGACGTTATCGCCGAGGTTTCGGATCAGCTCGGCGTTCCGGTCGGCAGCATTTCGCCCGACGGTATGTATTCGCTTGAAGCAACCCGCTGCGTCGGCGCGTGCGGTCTTGCTCCGGTCATGGTCATAAACAATGAGGTTTACGGCAAAATGACAAAAGACCAGGTCGCGGGCGTGCTCGCCAAGTATAAAGCATAAGGGGATATTGCATATATGAATTATAATGAACTTATCGCCCTGCGCGACAAAAAGCTCCCGGGCATCACCGCGTCGGACGGCGGTTTCCGCATTGTTGTCGGTCTTGCCACCTGCGGTATCGCGGCGGGTGCGAATCCTGTCATGGACGCGTTTAAAGCATCGGCTTCCGGTATGGAAAATGTCCGTGTCGACCGCACCGGCTGTATCGGCATCTGCCAGTACGAGCCGATTGTCGAGGTTTACGAGCGCGGAAAACCCAAGGTTACATATATAAAAATGAACGCCGACCGCGCCCAGCGCGTGATTGTCGAGCACATAAAGGGCGGACGCCCCGTCGAGGAGTTCATGCTCCACGAGGACGGCAAACCGGTCTATAACCTTGACGACAGCTCCTTCATGAAAAAGCAGGTGCGTATTGCCATGCGCAACTGCGGCGTTATCGACCCCGAAAATATCGACGACTATATCGCACGCGACGGTTATCAGGCGCTTTACAAATCGCTTGTCACCATGTCTCCCGACGAGGTTATCGACACCATGCTCGCCTCCGGGCTGCGTGGACGCGGGGGCGCGGGCTTCCCGACCGGCATGAAGTGGAAATTTGCCGCCGGAAACCGCGGTAAAGTAAAAAAATATGTCTGCTGCAACGCCGACGAAGGCGA
>DHAH01000009.1:13342-14350 GCA_002397345.1 Clostridiales bacterium UBA4959 | reverse complement strand
GGAAAGCGGTGCTGCTTGGCATAATTATTCTGGTCGCGCTGTCGCGGATGTATCTGGGCGTTCATACCCCCCTCGACGTCATAGGCGGTTTCGCTATTACTGCGGTTATTTGCGCGGCGCTGTATTACCCTTTGAAAAAATACGACGATACGCCCGCGCTGATTTGGATATTGCCGCTCGCGCTGACAGCGGCGTCATCCGCCGCCATAATTTATACGCTGTACCTCATAAATAACGGTTTCGTGCCGGTTTCGGAGGGCGTCGATTGCTTAAAAGGCGCGGGCGCGGGATTAGGCTTCGCCATTGGATATTACATCGAGCGCAGATTTATCAACTACGATGAAAAAGCCGGAACACGCTGGGTCAAGCTTTTAAAACTTATTATCGGTCTGGGTATGGCGTTCATATTAAGGTTAGGCTTAAAACTGCTGCTCGGCACGTCAATATGGGCTGACATTGTGCGGTATGCAATTCTCACGCTTTGGGTAATCGCTATATATCCGGCTTTGTTTTCAAGGTTAAAATGTTTACAAAAGGTATAATACAGTGATTCTCACTGCGTGACGAGGGCGGGCGCGGGCGCGCGGCGCTGATGTTTTCCGCCGTTGGCGAAATGCTGCTGGCGCAGCTCACCGGAGGCATATTCTACACCGGATTTCTGGTCGGTTATAATTTTGATATAGTCAATATCGGCGTGCTGACTTTTGTGCCGTTCGGCGCAAACATCCTCGGCGTATTCCTCACCCCGCTTGTGCTGAGGCGGTTTAAACGGCGCAAGGCGGTGATAACACTGTCGCGCACGTTGTTCAATGTGATAAACATCATCGGCATCACCCTGCTGCCCGTTTATGTGATCGACAACGGAGCCAGACTGGGCTGGATGATAACGATTATATTTGTGTCCAATCTTATAAATTCGGTTTCGGTTTCGGGATACAACGCGTGGTATACGTCATATCTGCCGGAGCATGTGCGCGCCGATTATTTTTCGGTCAGTCAGTTTCTATG
>DHAH01000009.1:10514-13222 GCA_002397345.1 Clostridiales bacterium UBA4959 | reverse complement strand
GTCATGCTGCTGCTGTCGAGTTTTATCGCCGATTCGCTCAGGGGCTCACCCTACCAGCTTACAATAATAATCGCGCTGCGTTATGTGGCTTTTGCCGCCGGCATGATCGACGTGATTATTCTCGCGCTGCCGAAAGAATACCCCTATGCCGATTCGCCGTCATGGAAGCTTTCCGACGTCCTGATAAAACCCCTGCGCAACAAACCGTACATAAAAACGATGTTCATAGTGCTGCTGTGGCAATTTTCAGCCAGCGCCTATTCATCGTTTTTCAACGTGTACCTGCTTAACTCCATAGGCGTTTCGTATGTGTTTTTCAATATCATCGTCGCGACGTATTCGCTGTTCTTCATCTTTTTTTCGCGCTTTTGGAAGGGACTCATCGCGCGCTTCTCGTGGTTCCGCGTATACGGCATGGCGATGATGATAAACATTCCGACGCAGTTTATACTTGCGTTCGTCTCACCGACAAATTACATACCGCTGATGCTTGCCACGCGCCTTACGCAGCATTTCATGGGCGTAGGGCAGAATAATTGTTACGCGAACTTCCAGTACATATTTATGCCCGACGACGACCGCATTATATATACCTCGTTTTATCAGCTTATTTTAAACGTCGGAAATCTGGCCGGCAGCGCGTTCGGCACGGCGTTTTTGGCGCTGTTCCCAAATTTCACAATTCAAATATTCGGTCACAGTCTCGGCGGAGTGCCGTTTTTGGTGATGTTAAACGCTGTCGCATCGCTTATACTTGCTCCATATGCCTTCCGGATGAGCCGGATCGAAGCCGAATGTAAATAATCCATTAAAAACGCGAAAAGTGCAGTCGCAAAAAGGACAAAACTCTTGACAATTTGACTTTTTTAATGTAGAATGATTGTTATGGCATTACAAAACGATAAAATTAATTTATTTGACAATGGGAAACTCGACCTGCGCCCGCTGATTGCGGGCGATATTAAAGAACAGCATTTTATATGCCCGTTTATCCATTTTAAACCCGATTCGCACTTGAGCGATATCGAGCCGACACAGGATGTGCAAATGGAAGGGAAGATTACAAATACTGCGGGGTATATAAAATTAGAGGCGGTTGTTTCCCTTCATTATCGGACTTCATGTGCGCGCTGTGCGGAACCGCTGGAGCGGACGCTTGAGGTGCCGGTTGAAAAGGATATTGCTCTCCGCAGTCAGCTTCAGGACGACGATACCGACGATTACATCGTTATCGACACTCCAATGATTGACCTCGAGCCGATTGCCATAGAGGAACTCTACCTCGGAATGCCCATGCGTGACCTCTGTTCCGACGATTGCCGCGGGCTGTGCCCGAAATGCGGCAAAAATTTAAATGAAGGCACCTGCTCCTGCCCGGAGCGCGAACCCGATCCGCGGCTCGCGATCCTCTCAAAGTGGAGCGATAAGAATAAACAATAAAAATTTCCCATAGACAAAAGGAGGATCACGGAAATGGCGGTACCGAAACGGAAAACATCCAAAGCAAGACGAGATAAAAGGCGCTCCAGCACATGGAAGCTTGAGATGCCCGGCATGGTCAAGTGTCCCAAGTGCGGCGAATATAAACTTGCCCACAGGGTTTGCAAAGCCTGCGGCACATACGACGGCAAAGAGATTATCAAAGTCGAAGCGTAACAGAAAACGGGCGTGTATTGATAGAACATCATACACGCCCAAAATTATGATTTTTATGATTTATGGTTGAAATTTTTAATATAGAACCCGGCTCAGCCGCCGAAGCGGCGGGTCTGCGGCAGGGTGATATTCTGCTTTTAATAAACGGCCACGAGATAAACGACGTGCTCGACTACCGTTTTTACCTCGCGGACAAGCGCGTCACGCTGCTTTGTCACCGCGGACCGGAGCTTATCGAGACGGTGATCGACAAGGACGAATACGCCGATATCGGGCTGGAGTTCCGCACATTCCTCATGAACGACAAAAAAAGCTGCCGCAATAATTGCGTGTTTTGCTTCATCGACCAATTGCCGCCCGGAATGCGCGAAACACTTTATTTCAAGGACGACGACAGCCGCATGTCGTTCATAATGGGCAATTACATCACGCTGACTAACCTCTCAGACGAAGATGTGAACCGCATTGTAAAAATGCGCACCTCGCCGCTCAATATCTCGGTGCACACAACCGACCCGGAGCTGCGCGTAAAAATGATGAAAAACAAGCGCGCGGGCAATGTGATGGAGCTGATGCGGAGATTTGCGGCGGCGCATATAAAAATGAACTGCCAGATCGTGCTGTGCAAGGGTCTGAATGACGGCAAAGCGCTCGACGCGACAATGACCGAGCTCGAAAGCCTGTTTCCGGCGGTCACAAGCGTATCGGTAGTGCCAGCGGGAATCACGAAATTCCGCGGCGGGTTATATCCGCTGGAGCCGTTTACGCCGGAGGAATGCGCCGCCGTCGTCGCGCAGGTGGATAAATTCGCCGTTCGCTGCATGATGGCGCACTCATCGCGGATCTTTTTTTGCGCGGACGAATTATATATCAAAGCGGGGCTGCCTGTCCCGCGCGAATGCGATTACGAAGGCTATCCGCAGCTTGAGAACGGTGTGGGTATGATACGCTCGATGCAGGACGAATTCGACGCGGCGATCGGTGACCTCTCGGACTATGACTTGACGCGCAGCCGCGAGTTTTCAATGGCTACCGGCGAGGCTGCGTATGAT
>DHAH01000009.1:8826-10339 GCA_002397345.1 Clostridiales bacterium UBA4959 | reverse complement strand
ACGCTCGAAAAAAAGTGCGTAAACTTGAAATATACTGTTTATAAAATAAAAAACAATTTTTTCGGCGAAAATATCACCGTCGCCGGACTTATCACCGGAACTGACCTGTATGAGCAGTTGAAAGGCGAAAAATTGGGCGATATGCTGTTTCTGCCGTCGTCGGCGCTGCGCAGCGAGGGGGATATGTTCCTTGATTCAATGACGCCTGCCGAGCTTGAGGGCAGGCTTGGTGTGAAAATCACATTCATCGAAAACAATGGATATGATTTAGTGCAAAAAACGTTGACTGCGCCGTAACAAAACAGTGCGGTGCGGTAATAAATCAATGATGGGTTATATGGCGGCAAGTCATATAACAAGAAAGTATTAATATAATATGTCAAAACCTATAATCGCAATAGTCGGACGCCCTAATGTGGGCAAAAGCACACTGTTTAATAAGCTTGCGGGACAGCGCGTTTCTATTGTCGACGATATGCCCGGCGTGACGCGCGACCGCGTGTATTACGAGATCACATGGAACGGGCGGCAGGTTGTGCTCATCGACACCGGCGGCATCGAGCCGAAAACCAATGACGATATGCTCCGCTACATGCGGCTGCAAGCCGAGCTTGCCATCGAGAACGCCGATGTCATCGTCTTTATGACCGATGTTACGACCGGTCTGACCGCAAGCGACCGCGAAATCTCCACGATGCTTTATAAATCGGGCAAACCCGTCGTTCTCTGCGTCAATAAAGTAGATAAATACGGCGACCTGCCCGCCGAATATTACGAGTTTTATGAACTGGGATATCCCGACGATCCCGTACCCGTTTCATCGGTGCATGGCAGCGGTACGGGCGATCTGCTCGACCTCGCGCTTTCATATTTACCGCCCGAAAGCGAGGACGCCGACTCGGACGGCTGGAACGATGCGATTAAAGTCGCGGTGATCGGCAAGCCCAACGCGGGGAAAAGTTCGGTGATCAACCGGATTTTGGGCGAGGAGCGTCTGATTGTCTCGGAAGTGGCAGGAACCACGCGGGACGCTGTCGACACCTTTACGGAGAACGAATATGGCAAGTATGTGTTTATCGACACCGCGGGTATCCGCAGGCAGAGCAAAATCGACGACAAAATCGAACATTTTTCGGTTTTGCGCGCCAAATTAGCGGTTGAACGCGCCGATGTGTGCCTTATCGTCGTTGACGCAGAGGAAGGTATGTCCGAACAGGACAGCAAGGTCGCGGGTCTGGCGCATGAAGCGGGCAAGGCGTCGGTTATACTGCTAAATAAATGGGATCTCATCGAAAAAGAAAATAAAACGGCGCAGGAATACGCCGCCGGCGTATATAAAGAGCTGCCGTTCATGACTTACGCGCCTGTCATGTTCGTTTCCGCGCTGACAGGGCAGCGCATACCAAAACTGTTCCCGGCGATAAACGACGCGGCGGAGCAGGCAAAGAAGCGTATTCCGACCGGTATACTCAACGATGTGCTTTCCGACGCCGTCACACGCGCGGAACCGCCG
>DHAH01000009.1:6119-8653 GCA_002397345.1 Clostridiales bacterium UBA4959 | reverse complement strand
CTGAAAATTTATTATATGACGCAAACCGGCACACAACCGCCCGTGTTCGTTGTTTTCTGCAACAATATGGAGTTGTTCCATTTCTCGTACAGACGCTATATAGAAAATCAACTGCGCGCGGTGTTCGGCTTCGCAGGCACGCCTATCAAGCTGATTGTACGCGAACGCGGCGACGATGAAGGCAGCGATACAAGGCCATAACCGGGATATGAATGTAGCAATCGCTGTTAAAATATTTTTATTGGAGGTGCCGTCGGTTTGACTATACATGAAGTTTTGTATAAGGGACTGCTCGGTTATTGGGTAGAAAAGACGGGAACGCACGTCGCCGTATGGTTTATAGGATTTGCGGTGTGCGCTGTCGCCGCATATCTGCTCGGCAGTTTAAACTTCGCGGTTATAATCTCAAAACGTAAATGTCACGACGACATCCGCAATTACGGCAGCCATAACGCCGGAATGACAAATATGCTGCGTACCTACGGCAAGGGGGCGGCGGTGTTCACACTGCTCGGCGACGCAAGCAAAGCGGCAGTCTCAATCTTGCTGGGTACAATAATTAACGGTCAAATAGGCGCGTATCTCGCCGGTTTCTTTTGTATCCTCGGACATATGTTCCCGCTGTATTACAAATTCAAGGGCGGGAAGGGCGTTGTCACCTCCGCTGTAATGATTTTGATGCTCGACTGGCGTGTGTTCCTCGTATGTTTTTTAATATTTGCCGGCATTGTGGCATCCACGAAATACATGTCGCTCGGCTCGATAATCGGGATGCTTATATATCCGCTAGTGCTGTATAATTTCAATCGCGCGACGCCCGATTTCCGTATAATAATCGCAACAGCCATCTCCGCGCTGGTGGTTTTTATGCACCGCGAAAATATAAAACGCCTGATGGACGGAAAAGAGAGCAAAGTTTCGTTTGGCAGGAAAAAATCAAAATAAATAAACCCGGCTGGGGTTAAACACTATGCCGGGTTGTATCAAATATATGGAGGCTTTTTATAATGGTATTATTACCCGAACAAATCGCCGCGCGAGTGCAGGAGCTGCGTGGAATTCTTGAATTAACACCGGAAAATATAGCTTCGCAGATCGGCGTCGATACCGAAACTTATAAAAAATATGAATCGTCCCAAACCGATATACCTGTCGGCAAACTGTATAAGATCGCGGCGGTGCTGGGCGTCGACCCGACTGTGCTGCTGATGGGCGAAGGCCCGCGTATGGCGGATTACACCATAGTGCGCGGCGGGAAGGGTATCGACATACAGCGTTTCCCGGGCTATAAATTCTCCTCGCTGGCGTATAACTATATCGGGCGCGAAATGGAACCGATGATAGTAACGCTCGAACCGGGTGAGGACGCTCCCGAGCTTGTCACGCATGAAGGGCAGGAGTTCAACTTTGTTCTCGACGGGCGCGTCGGCGTTATTATACGCGACCGCGAGTTCGAACTTGATGTGGGCGACAGCATATATTTTAACCCGATGCTACCGCACGGTCAGCGCGCGCTGGACAACGTGTCCGCGCGGTTTTTAACGGTAATAAACGAATAATGACTGATACGGGGGGAATGGGAATACCCCCTTAAAACTTTTTGAACTATTTTTTCGAACCACTTTAAGGATGATAAAATTTTATGAACCTGCTTGATAAATTTTTGCCGCGCATCGATTTCGCGGATTATAATGATTTCAAAAAAAATTATAAACTAAACATTCCTGATAATTTCAACTTCGGTTATGATATTATCGACACATACGCCGCCGCGGTGCCCGATCAGCCGGCGCTGGTGTGGTATCGCGACCCCGACCATATACGCCGCTTCACCTTCGGTGAGTTGAAAAGCTTGTCGGACAAGACCGCCAACATGCTTTCTTCGCTCGGAATCGGGCGGGGCGACAAGGTCATGATGATGCTCAAGCAGCGCCCGGAGGCGTGGTTTACCATCATCGCGCTTTGCAAGCTGGGCGCCGTCGCTATCCCCGCGACCTTCCAGCTTACAGCCAAGGATATTGTATACCGCTGCAACGCCGCGTCGGTAAAGCTCATCTGCGCAACCGACGACGAACATATTCTTACCGCTATCCGCGAAGCAAAACCGGACTGTCCGACGCTGACAGGCTGCACCATTGTCTATGATTATGACGCGGCGGAGGAAACCGCGCCGGATTTTCATAACCATCGTAAACTCGTGGACGCCGCGCCGGAGACATTTAACAGAATAAAAACCGATAACGCCGATCGGATGCTTATTTACTTCTCGTCGGGTACGACGGGAATGCCCAAGTTGATTTCGCATAACTTCACATATCCGCTGGGTCACATAACAACCGCAAAATACTGGCAGCACATCGTGGAGGGCGGATTGCACCTGACAATGTCCGATTCGGGCTGGGCAAAATTCGCGTGGGGTAAGATATACGGCCAGTGGATCGCGGGCGCGGTTATCGTCGCATATGACGACGACGGTAAATTCAACGCAAATCACCTGCTGACGGCGTTGAACGATTTGAAATTGACGACTTTTT
>DHAH01000009.1:1112-6015 GCA_002397345.1 Clostridiales bacterium UBA4959 | reverse complement strand
CTTTTTGCGCGCCGCCGACGATATACCGCTATTTAATAAAAGAAGATATGTCCTCCTGCGACTTTTCGTCGCTGCGGCATTGCACGACCGCGGGCGAGCCGCTCAACCCGGAGGTATTGGACCGATTCCGCGATGCGACGGGGCTGGAGATTTACGAAGGCTTCGGTCAGTCGGAAACGTCGGTGCTGCTCGCCAACTTTGGATGGGATAAAATCAAGCTCGGTTCGTGCGGCAAGCCCTCGCCGCTGTATGATATTGATATTCTCGATGAGAACGGCGAACACTGCGAGGACGGCGTGGTGGGCTATATAGTCATTAAAAACGCCGTCGCCGACAGACCGACCGGGCTGTTCACCGAATATTGCAGCGATCCCGACGCTATGGCGCGCGCATGGAAAAACGGCGGATATAATACCGGCGATATGGCGTGGCGCGATTCTGACGGCTATTTCTGGTTCGAGGGTCGGGGCGACGACGTTATAAAGTGTTCCGGCTACCGGATCGGTCCGTTCGAGGTCGAAAGCGCGCTGCAAACGCACCCGGCGGTGCTGGAGTCGGCGGTCACCGCCGTGCCTGATCCCGTGCGCGGGCAGATCGTGAAGGCTACTATTGTACTCGCAAAGGGCTACACGCCCTCCGATAAACTTAAAAAAGAGCTGCAGGAGCATGTAAAACGCACGACCGCGCCGTATAAATATCCGCGCGTAGTCGAGTTCGTCGCCGAGCTGCCTAAAACCACCAGCTTGAAAATCAAGCGCGCCGACATTAGACGTGCCGACGCAGAAAAATAAAGGAAAATAGCTGTGGGGCTTTTTTCGAAAAGCCCCACAGAAATCCTAATACAGCTACGTCGCCTATCTGGGTTCATTTCCCAGATAGGCGGCGTAGCTGTATATTAAAAAATAAATCCATTGTTTGCGGGGGTCTGGGGTGGTCTTACCACCCCCAGCGTATCCTCGTTTCTTACGTATGGTGCAACCGTCGTATCCGCAGCACGTCGCGCAGCATACGGAAGGTATCGCGCACGATGCGTACTTTTGACTCGCGGTGGTTGATTATTTTAACAGGCAGCTCGAGTACGTTCGCACCCGACCGTGAAACGAGCAGCATCGCCTCGAGATCGAAAGCGAAACCGTCGATTTTACATTGTGAAAAAACGCGTTTAGCAAGCTCTGTTTTAAAACATTTTATCCCGCACTGGGAATCGCTGTATTTGAACCCGGCGAGCAGGGCTACAACTTTATAATAAACTTTCGACGCCAGCTTTCGAAGGAGGGTATAACCCGCGTACCCGTCTTTATGAAGTCTGCGCGAGCCGATGGCGGCGTCCGAGTTTGAGGCCGTCAACGCGTCGTAAAAAGCGCCGATAACCTCGGTACCATACGCTAAATCGCAGTCGGTGAACAGCGCGACCTCGCCGCGCGCGGAAAGCATTCCGTCGCGTACAGCCGCGCCCTTTCCTTTGTTGGGCATATGTCCAACAAGCCGGACACACGGATGGTTGAACGATTTAACGCACTCCGCCGTAGCGTCGGTGCTGCCGTCGTCAGAGAAAATTATCTCATACGTTTTAGACGCGTCAACAACGTTATTGCCGCCGGGAAATTTGCCGTCAAGGTATTCGACCAGCGTTTTTGCCGTGTCGGCGACGATCTTTTCTTCGTTGTAGACGGGTATTATTACAGATAACGCGATTCTATCCAAAATTCTTGCCGCCAATCAATTTTTATTGCCCGCATAAGTTAAACGGTTATCTTTCAATTTTAACCAGCTTCGCCTGCACGGCGATACGATCGGTCTGGACGCGGTTTGTACAGGTCGAAAGAGTGAGAATGCGGTCATTTTCGTTAAATTCTATGTCGTCATGCTGAAAGATAGAGTTTGACTTCATCTTGTACGCGAATTCTTTAAATTCTTCTCCCGAGTTGAACGCGGTTCGGATATATGGATAATACATATCGATTATATACACCGCGAACACCTCGTAGGTGAAGATTCCGTCGAAAGTATAAATTTCAATGTATCTGTTGTTTCGAAAGAATTCTTCTTTGAAAAAATAATCGAGCGTGTTGAACATCGTACCGTCAGTCATGTGGTGACCGTACAGAACGGTGTTGAAGTTCTTTAATACATTTTTGTAGTTTCGGTGGTCAGCGTAGATCGCACCGTTGGGCAGATAATCGCCCTTCCACGAATGTGTGAGGTAATAATCGTCGTCGGTCGTTTGCACGATTATGTCGTCTATGTTAGTATTGGCGATCTTTATATAGCCGTAAACATCGTTGCTCTGCTGCTTCCATGCGTTGAGCTTGGCTTTCAGCCTTGCAACACGCTGGTTTGTACTGCCCGACTGCGACATTTGAGCGTAATCTTCATTGGTGAGCGACATTGAATTTATAAAATCAACAGTCGTGGGGCTTTTTGACGACTCCGACGCGGTCCGCACCGCCGAAATCACAAGCGGGGCGACAGTGGCGTCGCCAGGCGGATCGTCCAGCTCAAGCTTTATGTCGCTGTAAATCTTATTGGCAAGATTGTAATAATACAGTGTACGCAGTATATAGAATAGGCTTCCGGCAAAAACGGCTATACATAAAACAAGAACAGCAATACGCGACGCTTCGGCGATACGCTCACTTGCGGTTTTAGGTTTTTTTTCGGGCGGGGGCGCGATGTCGTCGGGTGTGAGCGTTTCGAGCGAATAAAGGAACGGATCGCCGTCAACATTGTCCTCCGGCTCGGAGATAAAAGTTTCTTCGTAATTCATATTAATTGATAAAATAAGGGGATACACCCCACAGGAAATGGGTTTGTTGCAATTAAGATAATATTTCTAAGCAATAGCGACAGCGGGCGGCTCATCATACAAATAAACATCGGGGTACGGGGTCGGTCGGCGCGCTCACACGCCAACCACAAGCCTATTTCCATAACCCATATTGTCGTTCTTTAAAATTCTACCATGCTCTCATCCCAGACGGAGGGCGCTTCGTAACCGAGTAGGTTCACGGTCGTCGCCGCGACATTGGACAGACCAAACGAACCGCTTGTTTTAACTTTATAACGGTCGCTGTAGAAGTTATCGTAGAATATAAACGGCACGGGATTCAGCGTGTGGCTGGTTTTAGCCTTATATGCGCCCGACGCGCCTTTTTTCGGTTCGCCGGTCTTTTTATCCAGCTCGTACATCTCGTCGGCGTTGCCGTGATCGGCGGTAATGAGCGCCACGCCGCGCAGCTCGTCGATAACGGGCAGAATGCGCGCCAGCGCAAGGTCGAGCGCCTCGATGGCAATACGCGTCGCCTCAAAGCTGCCGGTGTGTCCAACCATATCGCCGTTAGGGAAATTGCAGCGGTAGAATTTGTGTTTACCCGCGCGCAGCTCGGCGATCAGGCGGTCGGTAATTTCCGCCGATTTCATCCACGGGCGCTGCTCGAAGGGTACGACGTCGGAGGGCACTTCAATATAAGTTTCAAGGCTCTCGTCGAATTTGCCGCTGCGGTTGCCGTTCCAGAAGTAGGTTACATGCCCGAACTTCTGCGTTTCGGAGATAGCCAACTCGCGTACTTTAGCCAGCGTGAGGAATTCGGTCATGGAGTTTGAAATCTCCGGCGGGTTGACAAGATATTTGCCCGGTATATGCAGATCGCCGTCGTATTCGAGCATACCGGCGTAGTAAACCTTGGGATGTCTGACGAGGTCGAATTTAGTAAATTCCGCGTCGTCGAAAGCGCGTGAAATTTCAATTGCGCGGTCGCCGCGGAAATTGAAGAACACCACGCTGTCGCCGTCCTCGACAGTGCCGATAGGCTTGCCGTTTTCGGCGATAACAAAAGGCGGCAGATCCTGGTCGATGGCGTGCGTTTCATCGCGCAGCGTATTTATGGCTTTTTCAGCGCAGCAGAACTGACGGCTGTCACCCAGCACATGCGTGTGCCAGCCGCGCTCGACCATACTCCAATCGGCTTCGTAACGGTCCATTGTGATTTTCATGCGTCCGCCGCCGGAAGCGATCCGGGCGTCGAAATCCGCGCCGTTCTGCTCCGCGAGGAACTGCTCGAAGGGCAGCACATAATCAAGTGCCGAAGTTTCGCCCACGTCGCGCCCGTCAAGCAGAATGTGTATCCTCACAGTTGCGACACCTTCGGTTTTTGCACGCGATATCATCGCTTTTAAATGATCGATGTGCGAATGGACGTTGCCATCGGAAAATAAGCCGATAAAGTGCAGCGTCGAATTGTTTTGTTTGCAATTATTGATAAGGCAGGTCCAAGTGTCGGATGCGAACATTTTTTCCGATTCTATCGATTGTGTAACCAGCTTCGCGCCCTGCGAAAATACCTGTCCCGCGCCGAGCGCGTTGTGTCCGACCTCTGAATTTCCCATATCCTCGTCGGAAGGCAGCCCGACGGCGGTTCCGTGCGCTTTCAGTTTCAGGGTAGGGTATTTTGTAAATAACATATCCAGTGTAGGCGTTGACGCGGAACAAACGGCGTTGGCGGCATTGCGCGATGCCAGCCCGATACCGTCCATGACAATGGTTAATATCGGCCCTTCGACGCCGGAAAAATTGAGATTGCTTTTAGGTGACAGCACGGAACTCATATTATATAAAATCCTTCACATAATTATTATTAATTACAATTATTATAGCTTTAAAATATGAATAATGCATGTAAAAAGCGATGGATTGTCTGAATATTTCGTAAAATAATGTTAATTTAGAACATGCAAGCCATATAACATTACACCAGTAAACAAGAGCAATGCCTAGCAGCTTGCGTGCGGTAAAATAAACAAACGAGCTGTCAAGCGTTATACTTGACAGCTCGTTTGCGACAAAACGATAATAAAAACCGGGGACATAAATATAACGTAAAAATTGTAGGGGCGGCGTTTTGCC
>DHAH01000009.1:361-857 GCA_002397345.1 Clostridiales bacterium UBA4959 | reverse complement strand
CGGCGGCGGTGTCGGCGGCGAACCGGTCCACATCGCCGGGCGGAAAAGCGGAGCTGGAACCGATGTCATTGTCTTTATTATAATGATAGTTATATAAAATTAAACTTTTTACATCTCCGCATTCGGCGTAACGTTTTTTATCGCATTCAAGGTTATATGCGCCGCATACGGCGTCGCAGACGGCGATTTTTAAATCACCGCTCACCGCGTCGGCAACCTCTTTCCATATCCGCTCGATTTCGGGGTCGTGGTGATAAATCCACGCTCCGGCAATTCCGATATGTTCCCGATAGGGCAAAAACCAACCCGGCCCGAATGTTTCTATATAACGTTTTTGCAGGGTGGTGTCCCACATATAATCGGTGTAGAGATGCAGCAATATGCCGAACTCTAAATCACGCGATAAATCAAGCCGCAAGGCGAGCGCAGCCAGCGCTGCGGGACGTTCCGAAACGGGAATGTCGCGCATGTGGGTGCGGTCTTTGTCCGCGCGGGG
>DHAH01000009.1:0-254 GCA_002397345.1 Clostridiales bacterium UBA4959 | reverse complement strand
GGTGCGGTCTTTGTCCGCGCGGTCGCTGACAGCGTCGGGCGCAAGACTGCCGACGAAAAATTCCGTTGAACCGCGCGGGTTATATTTATATGCTGCCAATAGGTGTATGGTTAATGAAGGCATAATAATTGTTATTCCTTATAAATGGAAAATAGTAGATGTAAAAATAAAAACAATCAGAAGAATGCCATTATTTATTGTTCAAAGAAAACTATCCCCTTATTTGCGGGGTGTGGGGGGAGCTTCTCCCCCCA
>DHAH01000021.1:968-12928 GCA_002397345.1 Clostridiales bacterium UBA4959 | reverse complement strand
AGTGCTTAATTGAATAGTAGTATTAGTATAATACTGAAATTCGGGGCGACATAGAAATAATTCCGTGAGGATTATTTCTATGTCGCCCCGACGAGTTTCACTTGAAAATGGCTGTGGGGTGATTTATAATAGTAAATAAAACCAAAGAAAGGCGCTAAAATGAACAAATCCAAGATACTTCCCGGTGTCCCCGCTATGCGGTACGGCAACCCTTCGGCGGTGTGCTATATCGGTTCGGTTATGCGGTTGATGGAATATATCGGCGACCCTGTGGCACAGGACGAGTTATTTGCGCTATCGGGCGCAGGTTTGTGCTTCCCGTGGAGATTCGCTTCTTGCTGCGACGAGGTCAGCATAATACCGGAAATTCCGGCGCGCACTTTCGAAGCATTAGGTTACGAAAGCGAATATTATTATGGCGATAATGCGGAGCGCGGCGCTCACGCCAAACCGCAGAAAGAATTTTATCTTGATAAAATAAAACAGTCGATTGACGCAGACCGTCCGGTTATCGGGTTCGGTATCACAGAAAAAATGCCTATGTCCTGCCTGATTGTGGGTTATGACGAAGGAGGACTGTACACGCGCTCATTCTGGCCGCCGAACGGTGCGAAACATGATTCCGAAGAATATTATTACAATTCAGACTGGTATGAAAAATGCGCGGGTCTTCTTATTATCGGCAAAAAGACAGGGGAACGTTTGACGGGTCAGGCAGCATATGACCGAATTGTCGATTGGGCGGTGAGATTCCGTAACTATGATCATCTCGTTATAGCGGAGGGGCAGGAAATATTCACGAACCGGCGCGCGTTTGATGAAATGGTCAAATGGCTGCTCGATGATGAACAGTGGCAAAACCCCAAAAACAATGAACAATTCTTGAAACAGTGCGGGCTGCTGCTTTTTAACCATTATCGCTGGCAATTATACGAATATTTAAAAAAGCTTAACGCCGAATATCCCGGCGTGGTGAATCCGCCGGTGTTTGCCGCGATAGAGCGTATTGCAAAAGCAATTCCGGGCGCGCATACATCCGATTTATGGCTGCACGAAGCGGTAGACCCCGCTCTTTGCGATTTTACTGCCCTTCGTGGACGCGGTATGCGAGAAAAAGCGACGGATTATGTAAATTTATTAAAAGAATATGATAATTCGCTTCAATGGACGCTGTTCATGCCCGGTGTGGTGAAGAATATACATGGGGCTAAACCGATAAAACGCGAGAGTTTCGAATACCGTGACCTTGGCAAATTACGCTTTATCGGCATCGACGCTTGGCGTACCGGAGAAGATTGGGGCGACCTGTGGGCGCGCAGCGGGGAATTTATGCCCGCGCTGGATGCGCTTGCATCCGAATATGGTGTGGAGATATCTGAAAACTGCTCGATGATGCACCATAACGGTCATGAGGTGGATACCGAAAATCACTACTTGGCGGGACGGTTTTTCAAAACGGGAACACCTGTGCCGCAGGGTTGCGATTATTATGACGTTCCGACAGTGCGGGCTGCATACGCGGTTTACAGCAGCGATAATTTTAACGGCGATATCTGGCAGGCGTATGATTTCACGCGCGATCAAATTTTGGGTGATGGCGTATCGATACCGTACCCTAAAGCGTATTGGCATGCCGAGGTGTATACGGACGGACGTCCGCGTGAAGGAAGCTGCCGTTTCGCTTATATGTTCTCTGTCGGCGAATGGCAGACGGTGCCGATTGATCAGTCGCGCGGAATCATATAAATCATAAAATAAGGGATACATGGGTTAAAAACTACCCGTGTATCCCTGTATTGGTTAAATTATCTCGAGCACCATTTTTAAGACGCGGTTTGATGCCAGCCGCCGGATGTGGGCGCGCGTGCCGGTGAGGTTTAGTTTATCAACGACAGTGTTATCTTTATAAGAACATGCGACATATACAAGTCCCACGGGCTTATCAATTATTTGTCCATTGGACAAATAAGTTGTGCCGCCCGTCGGCCCTGCGATGCCGGTGGTCGCGATGCCCACATCGCAGCCCAGCCGTGAGCGCACACCGAGCGCCATTTCGCGCGCGGTCTGCTCGGACACCGCGCCATATGCGCGCAGCGTGTCGGCGCTGACGCCGAGCGCCGATTCTTTTACCGCGTTGGCGTATGCGACGACACCGCCGAGGAATACATCGGAGCAGCCGGCAACGTCGGTGATCCGCGTCGCCACAAGCCCGCCGGTGCACGACTCCGCGATACCGAGCGTCAGCGAATTCCCGCGCAGTGTATCGACAACGGCATGCTCTAAATCGGTATCAATACCGTAGATATAACGCCCGACCTCGCTTTGGCGGATCTGCCCGATCATCTCGTCGCACATGCGCAGTCCGGTTTCATAATCGCTTGTTTTGGCAGTGACACGCAGCCGAACTTCGCCTTCTTTGCAATAAGGCGCGACGGTCGGGTTAAGCGCCGCCTCCATGAGGGGGCGCAGGTGCGCTTCGACAGCCGATTCTCCCATACCGACGATGTTTATGTTGCGGCTGACGAGTATTTCGGATGCGAACCCGCGCAGATATGGCATTACATATGTGTCGAACATCGGCTCCAGCTCACGCGGCGGGCCGGGCAGCATGATAACAATTTTACCGCGCTCCTCATCTTCGACGGCAAGCCCCGGCGCGGTGCCCCAGTCGTTGTCAAACACCACTGCGCCACGCGGCATCATCGCCTGTTTTATATTGTTTTCCGACATCAGCGAGCCGCGGCAGGTGAAAAAGGCGCGCATACGCTCTAGCGAGCGTTCGTGTAGCTCGAGTCCGCGCCCCATCGCGACGGCGACGGTTTCTTTGGTAAGGTCGTCATAGGTCGGGCCTAAACCGCCGCTGGTGATCAGCAGATCGCAGCGTTCCAGCGCCTCGTTTATCGCGGCGGTAAGGCGCGCGGGGTTGTCGCCTACGCACGTCTGATGATACTGATTGAATCCCAGCGATGCCAGCCGCTTTGAGATAAACGCGGCATTGGTATTCACAATGTCGCCGATCAATAGCTCCGTGCCTACGCAAAGGATCTCCGCGGTGTTTATTTTTATCATAAGTTGTACACTTTCATTAAAAAAGATACGGGGATACACCTGCTTAAGAAGGGTGTGTTTTTATTATACAACAATTATTAATATATATTTTTTAAAAAGGTTTTGGGGGTCCTCCCTAATCGCTGCGGCGATTAGGGAGAGGACATTTTCCTCAAAAAGTCCCCCGGCGTATCTCCGTCATTTCGTCCCGAATAGACGGTCGCCTGCATCGCCCAGACCGGGGAGGATGTAGGCGTTTTCGTTAAGGCGCTCGTCAAGCGCTGCGGTGTAGATGTTTACGTCGGGGTGATCGGCTTGCAGCTTCGCCACGCCTTCAGGCGCGGCGACAAGGCACATCAGGCGAATGTCGGTCACGCCCTTTTCTTTGAGCATCGCAACCGCGTCGGACGCGGAGCCGCCGGTCGCGAGCATCGGATCGCACAGGATAACGGTGCGCTGTTCTATATCAAAAGGCAGCTTGTTATAATAGACCACGGGCATATGCGTTTCATGATCGCGGTACAGCCCGATATGGCCCACCTTCGCCACGGGAATAAGGCTGAGCAGCCCGTCAACCATGCCCAATCCGGCGCGCAGGATTGGTACAACGGCGACTTTTTTGCCTTCGATTTTTCGCGCCGTCATCTTTTGCATGGGTGTTTCGATTTCCACCTCCGCAAGAGGGAAATCGCGCGTGATTTCATATCCCATAAGCATTGCGATCTCTCCCAACAGCTCACGGAAATCTTTCGGTCCGGTTTCCGTACTGCGCATTAAGGTCAGTTTGTGTTCGATAAGCGGATGTTTGATTATTTGAAACGTTCCCATTTAAATATTCCTTCTTGTTTAAAGATAAAATTATATATTATTCGTTTTTACAGCTCGTCGAGCGTCAGCTCGAACGCGGGCAAAAAATCCGCCATAAAACGCTCCAGCTCGGGCAGGGGATTTTGCCGCAGCGTTGCGAGTAAGGTCTTGCGCGCCTCGCGGAACTCGGTGTTGCCGCACTTTTCTTCCTCTACGCACTTTATATACGCGCTCAACTTGTCCGCGGCCTTAACAATAAGAAGCAGACGTGCGTCGTCCTCGGACGGCGTGATTCCGAACAGCGATCCGAATTCGCCGCGTAACTCCTCGGGCAGCTTGGAAAGCAGCACCTGACCGGCTTTATGTTCTATATCCGTATAAGCGGCGCGCATTTCGGAGCTGAAATATTTGACCGGCGTAGGCATGTCGCCCGTGTATACCTCCGGCGCGTCGTGATAGAGCGCCAGCAGCGCCGCGCGCCCGCAGTCGTAATTCTTATCGTAATATTTGTTGCCTATCAGAGCGAGCGCATGCGCAAGCGCGGCAACCTCGGCGCTGTGCGCCGCAAGCGTATCGGGCGTGATATTACGCATAAGGCTCCAGCGCCCGATATATTTTTGCCTGAATAAAATGGCGTAAAAATTATGCGACGTAACTCCTCGCCTCCTGACGCGATGAAATATCAAAAAAATATCTATAAAAATACCGCCTTATATTATAACCCGTCCGGTGTTTCGCGTCAAGTGAAATCGGTTTAAAAAAAGTTTGTGCAATATGCTTAGGTGTAGAAAATTAGACCTCGAAATTGTGGAACATGCACAAATATTTTGATCTTTCCGAATAACTACTATTATAGTTAATTGCTGGATGAGACTCTAAAATTATTAACAAATGCGGATATTTACGTTCAAAACAAAAAGAATATTCACATAAAATCCATGGACAGTTATTAATAAGTAAATAAAAACGGCATATTATGCAGTCGAACCTCCGTTTTTAACATCCCGTTGATTTATCGGACAAATGTGAACGAACGAAAACCGGTGTTTAAACTGCGGATAACAAATATGTTGACATCACGTAAATGAACGCGCCGTTTTGGCGCTATTGACAACTTTCCGCATTTGTGCTATTATAATTGAGTGAAAATGGAGTGCGACGACGGATGTATTTAATATTATGTAAAGGTATGAGCACTCCTGTGTAAAATTAAATTCCTGTACCGACACCAACCGAAAGCTCATCAGGCGATAAAACGCACGAGCGGCGTGTTATGTTATGGAACGGTTGCGGCGCCGACCGGCTCAGAGGAGTAAACAAGCGGCCAATCGCCCACAAAATCTTGTAGGAGGAAAATTTCCACATGAACAAATCGCACGCGAAAAAGCTGATTGCCATTTTCATGGTAATTGCGATGATGTTCGGCGCACTGTCGGTCATCCCTGTATCAGCGGCCGATCCGGCGGCAAATGATGGCTCTGACACAGTCGACACCGTGAACGCACAGGCGTCAGAAGCTCAGCTTGAGACCTATGGCACTTACAACCGGACACTGTCAGAAATACAGGGTCTGATCGGCACCAACACATATGTCGAATATGATGAAAAATACGGCGACGTGCCGAAAGCCGAACAAACTGTCACCATAAACGCGGCGGATTATGACGCCGCGGGAACCACAGCAGAGGTGAAGGTGCTGGACAATTACGAAGGTGTGTCCGGCAAGTCGCTGCAGATGGGACCGTCGGGCAACACCGTATGGAAGGTCAATATTCCGGCGACCGGAAGGTATGCGATGCGCATCAACTATATCCCGGTGGTCGGCGATACCGTCACTACTATCGAGCGTATGCTTTATATCGACGGCAAGCTTCCGTTCTCCGAGGCACGGTATTTTTATTTCCCGCGTTCGTGGAAATACATACTCCAGGAAGACGGCGGCTTTGATTATGACGTCAACGGCAACGACATACGTCCGATCAGGCAGCAGCAGCCGGTTTGGAACAACTATTATCTGCGTGACTGGCTGGGTTATACAATAAATCCTTTCGAGTTTTATTTTTCCGAAGGTGAACACACCATCACCTTTGTCGGCGCGCGCGAGCCGATTGTTATTTCCAAAATCGAGTTTTACCGCTATGATGAAGAAATAAGTTATGATGAATACATAGCCAACCATAAAGCCAGCGGCGCCAAGGAAGTTACCGGCATCGAGCCGATAAAGCTTCAGGGCGAAAATCCGACGCTGGTTTCAAACGCGTGTCTGTTCCCCATAAATGACCGTACCTCCGCGCTCACCGAGCCGCAGGACCCCACGGTCATAAAATTCAACCTGCTCAACAGCTCGGTTGTCGGGCACTGGATGCGTTATACGATCGACGCGCCGCAGGATGGGTTTTACAACATAGTGACGCGTTTCCGTCAGAATTCGCTGATCGGTATGTTCACGAGCCGCAGAATACGCATAAACGGCGAGATACCTTTCAAAGAGGCGAGCTATTGCCGCTTCAAATATTCTCCCGATTGGCAGAGCCTGCCCCTCAACAACGGGAAGCAGGACTTCATGTTCTACCTTAATAAAGGCGAGAACACCATCGAGTTTGAGATCGTGCTGGGCGACATGGTGACCTATGTATACCGTATCGCGCAGATTATAAAGAACCTCAACATTGCATATCAGGAAATGGTCATGCTGACCGGTCCGTCTCCCGACGCATACCGCGACTACGGTTTCACCCGCGTGACGCCCGAAGCGGTACGCACGATAGGCAAATCCGCGCAGGAGCTGTTCGACATAGCCGACGAGCTTTCCAAAATTACCGGTGAGCTGGGTGACCAGGTCGCGACGCTTAACACCATTGCGATCCTGTTCAAGACGATGGCTGAGGACGAATATAAAATCGCGCCAAACTTCGTAAACTTTAAAAACCAGACT
This sequence comes from Clostridiales bacterium UBA4959, assembly GCA_002397345.1. Classification (GTDB taxonomy): domain Bacteria; phylum Bacillota; class Clostridia; order Oscillospirales; family CAG-272; genus DTU078. The sequence goes on along the minus strand of DHAH01000021.1, from coordinate 6,138 downwards.
ATCGCGCTGTCCAACTGGTTATACGCCTCTCTGGATCAGCCGATGAAGCTCGACTATTTCACAGTGCAGGGCACCGACGCTAAAATGCCGCCTTCAAAGGCAAACTTCTTCCAGGCGGCGTGGTTCGAGATAAAAGCGTTCGTAATGAGCTTCACCATGGACTATACCACGATCGGTTACCGCAGCGACGCCAAGTTCGAATCCAAGGGCGAAGTTGAAATGTGGATAGTCTCGGCGCTCGGACGTGACGACGCGCTCATCACGCGTTATCTGATCGACAACTACTTCACTCCGGTCACTAATATAGCCGTAAAGATCAAGGTCATATCCGCGGGTCTGACCGAAGCGATTCTTGCCGGCATCGGACCCGACGTTGCCAACATGAACTCGACGGATACCATTACATGGGGTCTGCGCGAGGCTGTTGAACCGCTTAACAACAAAGAGGGTTTTGATGAAGTCATATCCCGTTTTGATAAAGCGGCGGTTATCCCGCTTACCATGGAGAATGCAAAGGGCGAAAATCTGACATACGGCATACCCACATCCATGGCGTTTTCCATGATGTTCTACCGTGTCGACGTGCTTGCTCAGCTTGGACTTGAGATACCGAAAACATGGCAGGATTTATACGACATACTTCCTGTGCTGCAAAACAAGCACATGAAGATAGGACTTCCGACAGGGCTTGCGGGTACTAATATATTCCTGTACCAGCTCGGCGGTGAGCTTTACGCCGATAACGGTATGCGTACCAACATGTCGTCCAACGTGGGACTCAAAGCGTTTGAGCTGATCACAGATATGTTTAAAAAGTATGACTGCCCAGTTGTATATGATATCTCGTGGTTCAGAACCGCGCAGATGCCTATCTATATCGCTGACGCTATAGGCACTTACAACAGCCTGATGGGCTTCTCAGAGCTGCGTGGACTGTGGGAAATGGCGCCTCTGCTCGGATTTGAGCGTGAGGACGGCACACTCAACATCACCTCTCCTGTTACGGTCGGCTCTATGGTTATTCCGAGAGGCGCACAGGATCCCGCCGCGACTTGGGAATACATGAAGTGGTATACTTCAGAAGAAACACAGATCCGTCTTGCAAAGGAACAACTTAACGTATCTGCTAACCCGACCACCAAATACAATACCGCAAACATCAACTCGCTGCTCTCGCTGGCATGGACAAAGAGCGAATACGCGGCGGTTTCGGCGCAGCTTAAACATTTGGTGGGTATCCCCGAATATCCGGGATCTTATATCGTTCCCGTTTATGTTAACAACGCGTTTATGGATGTATACAATTCCGGCACCAAGGCGACAAGCGCGATGCTTAACCGCATACTTGATATAAATAAAGAAATTTCCCGTAAGCGTAAAGAGTTTAAGATGGAATTTCTGCCTATCACCTACAGCAACTCTTATATAGAAGGCAATGAAGAGGCAGAAAATACTGCTCCAAACCAGTAAAGCCGACCCCTGAATATAATTGTAAAGGAGAAAATCGCTAAAATGACAAACAATGCGGTCAAAGAGGCGCCACGGAATCCAAAGGTTCCGCAGAAACAGCCTAAATTGCGCAGAGATATGACCAAAGGCGAGTATATACTCGCTGAAATGAAGCGCACATGGGTCGGATACGTCATGGTATTGCCGTTCCTTATAATGTTCATCATGTTCACGGTTATACCAGTCATCCTTTCGATACTGTTGAGCTTCACAAACTTCAACATGCTGCAATTCCCTGACTTCGTCTTCATGGATAACTATATAAGATTGTTCCTTGACGACGACCTGTTCATCAAAGCGTTCCAAAACACCATGATCTTCGCCGTCGCGACCGGTCCTGCTTCATATATACTCTCATTCCTCGTCGCGTGGTTCATAAACGAACTTTCCCCCAAGGTAAGGGCGTTGGTTACGTTTATATTCTATGCCCCGTCCATATCCGGTAACGCATATCTTGTATGGCAGCTCTTCTTCCAGGGCGATATATACGGATATGTGAACGGTTGGATGCTTAAAATGGGTATCATTACAAAACCGATATTATTCTTCCAGGATACAGCTTACATAATGCCTTTGTGTATTGTCGTAGCGCTGTGGACCTCACTGGGCACGTCGTTCCTTGCGTTTATAGCGGGACTTCAGGGCGTCGATCGCTCGCTGTATGAAGCGGGCGCAATCGACGGCGTGAAAAACCGCTGGCAGGAACTGTGGTATATAACCCTTCCTTCAATGCGTAACATCCTGCTGTTCGGCGCGGTACTTGCCATCACCGGCTCGTTCGGTTTCGGCGGCGTTGTAACGGCGCTCTGCGGCTATCCGTCTACAGACTATGTGGCGTGGACGCTGCAGCATCACCTGCAGGAATATATGACGACGCGTTTTGAATTTGGTTATGCCTCCGCCATTTCGCTGGTGCTATTCTTCCTAATGATAGGCGCTAACGTGCTGGTGCAAAAATTGCTTTCAAAGGTGGGTCAATAACAATGAAAAAACTCAGAACCAGAAAGCATGCCGTTGTCCTCAACCGTTCGGTCGGAGGCGATACCGGTATCACCATCGTGCTTGCGATCCTCGGCGTATTCATGTTCCTGCCGATGTGGTTCCTCATCGTTACAGCCTTCAAGCCGCTGGGTGAGCGCAATATCACTCCTCCGCGCTTTTATGTGGCAAAACCGACGCTGCAAAACTTCATCGACTTGTTCACCAACATGAACGCCACATGGGTTCCGATCTCAAGATACATCTTTAACACAATCGTAATCTCGGTGCTGGCGACGCTCGGCTGCCTGATACTCGGCTCGCTGACCGCTTACGCACTGTCAAAAATCCGTTTCCCCGGCACGAAATTCATATTCGCCGTCATCCAGTATTCACTGATGATCTCCTCTACCGTTTCCGGTATCACCAGCTTCATCATCTTTGTCGCGTTGGGCTGGCTGAACACCTACACAATCTCGATCGTACCCGTCTGGGCGTCGACGCTGGGGCTGTATCTGATGAAACAGTTTATTGACGGAAACGTTTCGGATGAAATGATAGAAGCCGCGCGAATAGACGGCTCGTCGGAGCTGGGCATTTATTGGAACATCGTTATGCCGCTGGTTAAACCGGCATGGCTGACGCTGATGGTCACAACCTTCCAGGGCGTTTGGAACACCGGCGCTTCGGGATACGTCTGGGACGAATCGCTTAAAACATTCAACACCGCGATATCGACGATATCCGGTGTAAGCACGGGCGCATCAACCGCGGCTATCATACTGATGATGAGCGTACCGATCACAGTGTTTATTATCAACCAGTCGCGTATCGTTGAAACGATGGCGTCGTCTGGCATGAAAGATTAAAGGGGAGGGAGTGATTTAAGTGAGAAAGCAAATATTACGCATTCTGACATTCTTTACAGTAATACTACTCCTCGCGGTTCAAGCAGTCCCGACATATGCGGCAGCATATGATACCTATACTTATTCGATCCACCAAAGATCGCTGTTATCGCCCGACGCGTATGCCCCCGTAATGCAGATCGACTCCGCATATATGGGCATACCCGGCGCAATGGCTGATCCCCGCGACCTCGTTGTAGACGCTAACAAAAACATTTACATCGCCGACGCGGGCAACAACCGTATATTGGTGCTTGATCCGTTCTTCAAGTATAAATTCTCGATTTCCGAATTTGTCAACGACCAAGGCGTGAAAGACGGTCTAAGCTCACCGAGCGGAGTATTTATCACCGATAAATTCATATATGTTGCGGATACCGAAAACAACCGTATCGTGATATTCAGTCTTGACGGCAAGATCGATCACATCCTTGAAAAACCAACATCAAAGGTATTTGAAACCAACGCTATCTATAAGCCGATCGCGCTGGCGGTTGACGCAGCCGAACGTATCTATGTCGTTTCTTCCACCACTTATCAGGGCATAATATCGCTTGATAAAGAAGGCAATTTCCAGGGCTTTATCGGAGCACAGAAGGTTTCCTACAACTTAGTGGATATTATGTGGCGTGCGTTCCAGACCGCTGAGCAGCGCGCACTTTCCGCACAGTATATATCCACCGAGTTTAACAACATCACAATCGACGACCGCGGATTCATCTATGTGACGACTTCCTCGATCGAGGAAGCTTCGCAGGTGGCTTCGATAACAGATAAAGGCTCACCTTATGCGCCGGTAAAAAAACTTAATACCGCGGGAACCGATATCATGGCGCGCAACGGCTTCTTCGGTCCGGGCGGCGAGGTTAATTTAAACCGTTCATCGGTATTTTCCGATATAACCGGTCCGTCTAAAATCATCGACGTCGCACTGGGCGAAGAGGGCACGTGGTCGATTATTGACGAGAAGCGCTCGAAGGTGTTCACATATGACAGTAACGGCAACCTGCTGTTCGCTTTCGGTGACAAAGGTATGCAGATTGGTAACATCCAGAGCATCGAGGCGCTTGCTTATCAAGGCAAGAACCTTATAATACTTGATAAAACCGCCAACAACCTCACGTTGTATAACCGCACCGAATATGGTGACATACTCGTCAATGCGCTGCACAACGAAAACAACCGCAACTATAATAAGGCAGTCGACGACTGGAAAGCGATACTCCAGCGCAACACCAACTTTGACACCGCCTACGTCGGAATCGGCAAGGCGTTGTACAGAGACGGCAATTGGACAGACGCGATGCAGTATTTTAAATACGCATACGACGTCGACAACTATTCAACCGCGTTCAAGATGTATCGTCAGGAATGGGTTGCCAAGTACATCATCGTTATTCCCATCATCATCGTAGCACTGGTCTGGGGAATCGCAAAATTCTCAGGCTATGCTGGTAAGGTCAATAAAAAGACCGCGCTTTCAACTAAAAAACGTACCTTCGGACAGGAAATCCTGTACGGTTTCCACCTTATTGTCCACCCATTCGACGGGTTCTGGGATCTTAAGCATGAGAAACGAGGCTCGATCCGCGGCGCTATCTTCTATATCGCGCTTGCGGTGGTTGCCTTTACATATCAGGCGATCGGCAGATCCTATATATTAAATCCGTTTTGGAATTATTCGAGCATATTCGTGCAGGTGACCTCGCTGCTGGTCCCGCTCTTCCTTTGGGTGACGGCAAACTGGTGTCTTACTACTCTGTTCGACGGTGACT
>DHAH01000021.1:0-840 GCA_002397345.1 Clostridiales bacterium UBA4959 | reverse complement strand
TGTTCGACGGTGAAGGCAGCTTTAAAGATATCTTCATTGCGACTTCATATTCGTTGATTCCTATTCCGATACTTATCATCCCGGCGACGCTGCTGACAAACTTCATCACCTTGTCGGAAGTAAATATCTACACGATGCTCATAACAATCACATGGTATTGGGTGGGAATACTTATATTCTTCGGAATGATGGTCACACACGATTATTCGCTGGGCAAAAACGTGCTCACAAGTCTCGGAACCCTTGTCGGTATGGCGTTCATAATGTTCGTTATGATCTTGATGTCGACTCTGGTAGTGAAGATGATCGGTTTTGTATCGAGCATCGTAACCGAGATTTCGTACAGATTCTAACCGGATTACAAGGATAGGAGAACATAGAAATAATGAATAAAACTAAGATTATTTCGGCACTGCTTATCTTCGTAATGCTTTTCGGAGCGGTTGCAAATCTGTCGATCCTCCCTGTTTTCGCCGCTGAAACCGCCGCTAAAACAAAAGCTGATGAAGGCAAAACCGAAATTATAGATTACCGTACCACAGTTTACGCCACGCAGGAAGAAAAGCTCGCCACTATGGAACTAGCAGTCCCGGATACACAGGGTTTCGGTTATGAGCTTTACTACCATAATATAACCGGCGAAATCGCGGTAAAAAACACTAAATCTGGAATGGTAATGTTCTCAAACCCATACGACGTCGCAGCGCCGATGGCTGATGGGAAGGTTGTATCTGACAACATTAAAAACCAGATTCTATCGCAGATTATAATCAAGTATACAAGCAACGACACCGAAGTGCCGATGTTTTCATACGTCGAAGCCGCGCTGCGCAATCAGAT
>DHAH01000018.1 GCA_002397345.1 Clostridiales bacterium UBA4959 | reverse complement strand
TATTCTTGTGAAAATTATCGACCCCGAACGTGATAGTTTGCGGTCGATAATTTTCACAAGAATATTCTCCACTTCACGCAATTTAGCTGCGTCAAGCTGGCATTCGAACACCGAATTTTGGACTCGCTGTCCGTAGTTTACGCATTGTTTTGCCACTCGGCGCAGGCGTTTACGCCCTGTCGCATCCTCTGTGTTTACGTCATATGTTATAAGCACCAGCATAACGACTTCACCTCCATAAAAAGGGCGGGTAATCGTCTATGTCACCCCGAATAAAACGCGCGAGCAGTTGAGCCTGAAGATGGGGCACCACTCCCCACTCGCATTTTTCTTCGAGGAAAGGATGGGTTATCTCCTCCTGCTTCTTTTTTTGCCACGCAGTGAGCAGCGCCTTCCTCGCCTCATCAGTCAACAGAAGCGCGCCGTTTTCTTTGACTTCGAACCCGTCTGCGCCGATTTGCCGCAGGTTGATGAGCGAAATTACAAACCGGTCGCAGAACACGCTGCGCAGCTCCTCCATTATATCGAGAGCGAGAGAACGTCTGCCCGGTCGGTCGGTATGCATGAAGCCCACATACGGATCAAGCCCTGCTCCCTCAAGCGCCGACGCGCATTCGTTAACCATAATCGCATAACAAAACGACAGCAGGGCGTTGACTTTATCGGTCGGCGGGCGGCGGCTGCGCCCTGCAAAATTAAACTCCGTTTTGTTTTGCAGAATCAGGTTGTCCAGCGCGCCGAAATAGCGCGCCGCGCACTCGCCCTCGACGCCGCGCAGCGTATCGGCGCTGTCCGCGTTTCGTATCGCCGCCGCGGATTCGAGCATCGAATCCGCACAGCTCCGCACCTCGTCCGCGCCCGGCAGCATGGGGTGGTCGCGCAGCGCCCGCAGCAGCACCGCCCGACTGTTCGCCGCTTTCGCGCCAATGATGTTTATCGCGATTTTCAACTTGCGATTTTCATCGTCAGCGATACGGTATTGTTCGCGCCGGAGCAGCACATTGCCCCTGCGTTCGCCCTCGACGCGGCAGAGAAACCGCCCGTTCTGCGAGAAGAACGCGACCCCGATACCCACCTCCGCCGCGTGACGCATCAGCGCCGGACTGGCGCCTTGATAACCGAAAGCGACGATGTTTTCAAGGTTGTGCAGCGGAACGCGCCGCAACTCTTCCCCACCCCTCTGCACGACGACATTTTCACCGTCGAGCGCCAGATAAGCGTCGGGCGAGGTTACATAAAATGTATTGAGTAGTTTTTTCATATATTAGCTTTTATACGCTATCCCAAATTGACGTAATATATTCCCGCGCCGAGCGGTTTTTCTCCATTTTTGGCAGACAGATGTCGCGCAGCGAGCAGGATTGGCACTTCTTTGAGGACTTAACCCGCGGCGTGTGGCCGCGATCGTACAGTGCGCGCATCTCGATCAGCATTTTCTCAACCATATCGCGCAGTTCGTGCGTTAATGCGACTTCCTCTCGGCGGCGCGTTTCGCCATAAAACAGATACGCGCGTTCGATCGGCGGACAGCAGAGAATTTCTTCAAGGCAGATCGCTTGCGCGCAGAGCTGCAAGCGATCTGCGTCGTTCTCTTTGCTTTTACCGCGCTTGAACTCGACCGGAGTCGGCAGCCACGTACCTTCCCGCCCGGCGATAGGTACGCCGCCGGGTGAGGAGCGGAATTCCACGACATCGCAGGTGCCGCTCACGCCGAGCCGGTCGGAGCGCACCGGAAGGGCGCGGCTGATTATAAGTCCGCCGCGCTTCTCGGTCGCGAAGGGGTCGTCCGAACGCTGGTGCAATATATTGCCATCGGCGGTGAAATAGTTTTCCGACCACTGTTGTTCGATATGTATCAGCGCCCACTGCCTGCGGCAGAATGAAAAGTGCTGAAGTCCGGAGATTTGTAAATCTTCTCCGTTCACTCCCTGCATATGATTTCCACACCTTCGGGGCAGGACGCGGTATCGACAGTTATTTCATAATCGCCGATAGAGCGCGGCACGCTCACACCTTCCAGCCGATTTGCATTTACCAGCTCCAGAGTGCGGTGTGAGGGGGCGTTGCCCATTATGTTTTCATGCTTGAAAATCACCAGTTTTCGAACCGCCATTTTTCCGCGCGCGGCGCTGTGGTCGTCCTCAAACATATTTAATATCGCCTGCCAAAATAGTTCGAGGTCATCCTCGGTAAACCCCGTAACGCGCTGCGCCAGATTAGCGGAAACAAATCCGTCCGCGCGGTAGAGCGCATAGGGGACGATGTGCTTGCGTCCCATTTCGGTTTCTTTGGTTTCCAAATCTTTTTCAGTAGTAATCGCAACGCGCGTTATCGACACCTCCTGCCGTACAATCGGATCGATGCTGCGCGCGAACCCGAGCTGCACCGGTCCCCTGACCTGCCCGCAATTCAGTTTTGCTTTAACAAAAGTGGTCATGACCGCGCCGAAAGTACGCACGTCAAAGAAATTACCGCACATCCAGTTACGGAGCTTGAGATCGACCTTCGAATCCTTTTTCTCGAGCTTGTCCGTACCGAGCACGGCGATCCACGCGCGCTTTTCGGAGGTGTTAAGCGCTACGCCGTCCTTTATGTAAATGTCGTAGCCCCTTTCTCCCTTTTCGAACGCCTCGCTGGAATATTCGCCGCCGCCTTTGTTCCAGTCGCTTTTAACAGTTTCCACATAATTTCGGATTTTACGCTTGATGCAGACGTCCGTCACAAGCCCATAACCCGTTTCCGGATCGACGCGCGGCATGTTTGCGGCATCGGGATCGCCGTTGGGGTTGCCGTTCTCCACATCAAAGAAGATGGAGAATTCATACCTGTTTTTGATTATTTGACTCATTGTGTGCGTCCTCGCTTTCATTTATCTTATTCTTTTTATCGTCAACTTTTTTCGGTTCATAACGCTTTTGGTTCTGGTGGTAATACCCGAGGATGAATAATCCTTGCTCGTCGTTGTTTAAACGCGCGGGCAGCGGTTCTCCATCAAGTTTATCGATTAATTGTCCTGTTTGAATGGACAGCCATTTACTGTTTTCCGCTTTTGCGATATGATGCATTGCCATTGTGAGCATGCTCGGAAATACCATTCCCGGCGTAGTGCATGCGGAGGTAAAATATCTTTGGGTTAATCCCGAATTACCCGCTGCGTTCTGCGCCTGTTCCAGCACCGAAAACAGCCTACCCAGCACATACGCGCGGTTTGTGCTCTCTTCGTTTAATGCCATAGTTAACACCTCTCTGTATTTATCATTGTTGGGTTTTTTAAGTAAGAACGCTTTAATTATCGCGGCTTTGCCGGGCGTTACCGCATGTTCGGCGCGTATGCGCGTCATCACCGCCTCGTACAGCAGCGCCGGATATTGCCAGTCGTTTATTATAGCCGAGAGCAGCGCGCCCGCCAGCAGCGGCGACGCGGATTTGTCACGGGCTTCGGGCAAAACCGTTTCGAGCCCTATCAAGTATGGGGTCAGATATTTCCGCGCGAAATCAGGTTTGACAATCTCCAATCGCGCATAATGTTTTGCCACGTTATCGAGCATCGACCCGAATGTGTTCCGGTAAAAGAAACGAACCGACACGCGCGCCGAATTCGGCGATAACCCGAGGACATAAAATTCCGACTGCATGTCGACATTATCAAACGCAAGCGGTAATCCGGCTGTAACGCTGCTCATAATTTTGTCCAGCGTCTTTCCTTCGTCGCCGCCGAACATAGCGTTCATGAACGCTTCTTCCGCGTCCTCGGACGCCGCCGCCGACCACCAAACCACTGTCGTATCGCCCACCTTCGAGCGGTTATGACTTTTAAGGAGATAATTAAGCGCCGTTGTATATGCGTACATTGCGTATTTGCCGACAGGAGCGTTTAAACCCTGTGAGCCGTTGTTGCCATATGATTCGAAAGCATTGGCGTTAAACGCCACAAGCGATGCGCCCACCGACTGCGCGCCATCAACGCCGCTGATTTTATTATGCAATACGGCGATTTCATCATTTCGCCCTGTAACAAGGCAAATTCCGCGCGGCGCTTCATCTTTACTTGAGTAATAAGATTCCCATGCTTTAACAATGTCAGCGTCGTTGTGAAAATAATTGAAATCTTCATCGCAGAAAATTAAATTTACGCCGGCGGAAAAATCGTCGGTTTGTTCTTTGGTCAAGTTATAATCACTTAATTTTGCCGAATTCCATGTTTCAAAAAACTTTTTCACCGCAACCGCCGCCGGAGAAGAACATTCGGACAATAAGGTTTCATGCAGTTCCCGCGCCGCTGCCGCTCTTGCCGGAGTTTTTTTATCGTCGCCATAACCGAGCATGTATTCGGCGTTCTCCCACATAAAGTTAGATTTAATCCCGACGGTTTTTACAACCTTTTCCGGAACATTTAACGTTATCGGTTCAAACACCTTCTTTTTGCCCTTTTCCACTTCGGCTTTCAAACAGTGAAAACCCTTCACGCTCCCGTCGGGGCGCAATATTACAGCGTAACCGATTTTAACCGGCAGCCAGCCGGGGCGCGTGATTTTGCCCTTTGCCGCGAGAGCTTCATAATAACTTGTAAGCGATCCGAGTATCATCCTATCACCTCACATCCGGCGACGTCAACCACTCCGCTCCTCATATACGCGCGAAAGAAAAGCGGATGTATATTTTCGGGATCGGAATAGTCCATGTCGTATAAAGTTAAACCCAAATCGCGGTCGTCGATTATTGTCCGCGGTGTATCGCCGCCATCATATTCTTTGACCATCGCGGTGAACTCGCGACAGCCGAAGTACGGCTGTGTGAAATGCCGCCCTTTCTTTAACCTGTTCATGAAGATTGCGTAGAACTTGTCCTCGCTGTCATCCCCACCCATCTTTTCAGGTATCAGCTCGAAGTGCGCTTCGATAACATATGAAACATCGCGCAGTATCGTCGCCGCGCGCTGCGCGATGCTGTCCGCGCGGTCGATATACAGCGGTTTTGTCGATCCGTTCACCGCTTCAAGCAGGTTCGAGCATGAAATCTTCTGCGAAACCTCATTTCGCCGTACATTTGTGAAACGAATAGGGTTTTGCACATATATTCGGTCTATTTTCCACGCGAGACCCGGGTGATAGTAGACAGCATCGAGTATCCCCCGCGCCGCGGACGGGGTTATAACGTCATATGTATACCGTTCGCTTTTAAGCTCGGGTCTGCTGAACAGCGCATAGTCTCCCCACGCATGGACGCGTATCGGTTTTTGCATTTTACCGCCTCCTGTATAAAAATTATCAATTGTTAATCAAACAGCGCTTCGCCGGTTTTGGGAATTTTCAAGCCGGTCATGTTATCATAGCAATCCGGATCCTCGAGTATGGCTATATCATCCTGCTCGGTAAGCACGCCTGTCGCGCGCAGCTCGGCATATTCGTTTGGGTAGATCGAAACCATATGTATCGCGGCTTCGCGCATCAATTTGCGGTTTCGCAGCCCGCTTCGCAGGTCGGCACACAAGCCGGCATTCTCCGCGTTCGGAATGAATATTTGTCGCTGCTCATTTTCGATAAGTTTAAATTTATCAGCGACTGTGCGGAACATATACAGTTGTTCGGATAACAGTTTATTAATATCTTTATTGTCGAGATTCTTTTCTCTGTACAGGGTATCAAAATAATATTTTATCGCGTCCGGCTCGGAAATGTCGGTGTATTTTTGGTTTATTCGGTCGTTATAATCCAGCATAGCGGCGACGCGGCGACTGATCTTTTCGCGTCTGAACACCGTCACGATGCTGTTTACGGTCTGCCGCTTCCCTTCGCGGTTGCAGCGACCGCCCGCCTGAATGATCGAATCCAGCCCCGTTTCCTCGCGGAACACCGCGGGAAAATCAAGATCCACGCCCGCTTCGACAAGAGAAGTGGAAATAACGGTGCAGGGCAGCCCCGAGGCAAGTCGTTCTGTAATGATTTTAAGCTTTTCTTTTATATGCCCATGTGTCATATAGGTCGAAAGGTGATATACGCCTTCGCCTTTGAGTGCTTCATAATATTCTTTAGCGCCCGCCCTCGAATTCAATATGCACAGTGACGATCCGGCGTCGCGTATCATTGCCGTCATTGTTTCGTCTGTGGTTCGTCCGATAAATTTATATGTTGCGCGTTTGAAAAAGCCGTAAAGTCCGGGCACATCGGGTATTATCTCACGCGCCGCTATGCCGCAGCCGTTAAGCAGCCCGTCAAGCGACGGCTGTGTAGCGGTACACAACACCGCTGTGCAGCAATAATTTTTTACCAGCTCCGCCACCGCGTTAATGCAAGGCTTCAAATATTCGACAGGCAGCGCCTGCGCTTCGTCGAAGATTATAACGCTGTTTGCGATGTTATGCAGCTTACGGCAGCGCGAGGTGCGCGCGGCGTGCAGCGACTCAAAAAATTGCACGTTGGTCGTCACTATAACCGGCTTGTCCCAATTTTCGGCGGCAAGCTCGCTCTGCGCTACCTCCTCGCCCTCTTTGGGTGTATATTCGGCGGCGCTGTAATGTCCCAATACGTTATCTTCGCCGAGCGCGTCACTAAATATCTTCACAGTCTGTGTTATAATGTTTACATACGGGATCACGTATATCACGCGCCGCAGTCCGTGCTGCGCCGCGTGGTCGAGCGCGAAGGTCAGCGATGACAGCGTTTTCCCTCCGCCGGTCGG
>DHAH01000028.1:35293-37214 GCA_002397345.1 Clostridiales bacterium UBA4959 | reverse complement strand
TTGCCCAGGTTCATATAGAAATTCATCGTCTGCTGCTCACCCGCGGTGATTATCATGGTGTTTAACATGGTGCGCACATCGGCTGTTTTAAAATCAACGCTGTGCTTGACCGAGTTAAACGGATGGCGGTGTTCGGCGATGGTGGGTCGTCCGGGCGTGATGTCAACATAGCTCTGCACTATCTGGTGCGCCGGGACGCCCATATCGAGATCGAGCAGATTTGCAAACCGATATAAATGATCGAAATCCTCAAGCAGCGCAAAATCGAGCGCCTGCTTGACATAGGGGTCAGGCTCGTTCTGCGCCAGCCACGCGGTCAGGTCGACAGCCACGTGCTCATAACCGATTGTCGTTTCAAGCTGCGTCTCGTCGATGGGTTTCAGCCAGTTGATGTGTTTTTGCTGCTGCTGCTCGACGCGGCGCGACAACGCGAGCTCGCGGCGGATATCGTTGTTGTCGCAGTTGCGGTTGAACTGATGCTTGAAAAGCGTCGCTTCGACCTCGATGCCGTTCATGAGTATAATCCGCAGCCGCGTGTAGGGGTTGATTGTATTTTTATTGTACGACTGAGGATAAAGCGTGTTCCAGTCCATCAAGCCGTCGTCCATATTCATGGGTTTTTGTTCAAATGGGTTCATTTTATTCTCCTTTAGCGAAGTTTAATGTTATTATTCGCCGAAGGGGAATTTTCATTCGCTCGCGCCCGATTTTAAATGATTACAGTAATTTTTTTAACCATGCTTCTCTGTCGAGCGTGTAAAAAACCTGCGATTGCAGCTCGCCGACCTGATTTGTCCATGAATCGTATTCGACTGCCGTTTTTCTGAAACCGAGCTTTTCATAAACATGCTGCGCGCGCTCGTTTTTCAGGTTTGTGTCCAGCATTATCTTCTCGAACCCGTATCTGCCGAACAGCTATCCGATAAACATCGTAAGCAGTTTTGTGCCATAACCTTTTTCCCGTTTTGACGCGTCGCAGATTTTTATGCCGATCTCTGCGGTGCGTTCATCTACCGTTCGATAGCTCATCTCACCGATCGGAACGCCGTCAAGCTCGATAACGCAGCGCCTGTGCGTTTCGTTATCGCTCGCAATTTGCGCGCGGACCGCTTCCGGCGTAGTGCCAAGTCCCCTCGGGAAACCCGCATGCGCCATGACCGCGCCGTCGTTCCACCAACCGCACAGCCGCTCCGCGTCGCCCTCTTCCGCATTACGGATGAGGAGATTTCCTTGCTTTACGTACATTAATTATAATTCCTTTTCATATGTAAGTCCGAACCTTTTATTGCCGTCACCGTTTGTGCATTCGCCGCGCTCGGTAATTTTATAACCGCACTTCTCATAACAGCCCCGCGCGGGCATATTATCCTCGTTTGTATGAATGGCGGCGCGGTGCATCCCACATTCCGAAAAATAACGTTCGGCAAAACCGACCGCGAAGCTGCCAAGTCCCCGCCGGGCATGGTTCGGATCGATAACAAGCTCGGAAATCCAGCCGGTATCGCTCCCAAATCCGTTGAGCTTTAACCAGCCTGCGGGCTTTTCCTCCATATAAATAACAAAATTTACTTCGCCTTCATCGTTCCAAATATTATACGCGTTCTCCCAAACGCTATAATCCGTGGGCCGCTCGTGCAGCGCGGAAAGCACCTCCGGGCGGTTCAACAGCCGGTGGATAAACGGCAGATGGAGTTTCGTCAGCGGTTGGGCGGAATATTTGTTAGCTTCGTCATTCATAAGATTTATAATATTACTCTGCCTTTTCGCCCAGCTTTGACAGCGGGAAGGGCGGCATAGCAAGCGGTTTTACCGCGATCGACATCAGCAGCATCTGATTGTCGTCTGCGGCGATGCGGTTGGACGAGAGCGTCCCGCAATCGCGGCAGCGGTGGATCAGCGCCCACTCGCCGTTTTTTTTCAC
>DHAH01000028.1:34373-35109 GCA_002397345.1 Clostridiales bacterium UBA4959 | reverse complement strand
GACAGGCACTTCGGACAATGGTTGCGGTGACTTGTACCGGCGTCCTCCGGCGTGACCGTAAAGCCGCAGACGCGGCAGGTGAAGCTATCGGCGCAGGCGTCGATCGTATAATCGGGCGCGGTTTTCTGCGGATTGGGATTATATCTGCTATTGCGATTTTTCATAAAATTAATAACTCCGTTAAAGGAAATATACGCGTATTATAACGCCGGAACGGCACCTTGTCAAGCGTAGTAATTGTATAAAGTGAAAATTGCCATATAATCGCCGCGAGTAATAGAATAATAAAACCTTTTTTCGTGTCGCTGTAAACATGTCGGATTATTCCTTGATTTTTTTAGCCGACATGCTATAATAAAGGCGCGGCTATATAATCATCCGCGCCTTTTATTAACCCGCTACAGTTTCATACGTCCAATTTATTATGCCGCCGAATTCTTTTACATTCGTATACCCCAGTTCCGCCAGCGTTTCCGCCGCGATCTTGCTGCGTCTGCCGCTGCGGCAATACACAAGTATGAGCTTTTCTTTGTCAGGCAGCTCATCCCCCGCGCGTGCGGATATTTCATCGTAGGGGATCAGGAGCGCGCCCGCGATATGACCCTCCGCGTATTCCTCCGCGGTGCGCGCGTCGAGCGTTATATAGTCGCTCTCGCTGTCCATCAGCTTTTTCGCCTCGTCGGGCGCAATTTGTTTATATGTTCCGACGGCTCCGACGACATCGCTCAGGTATGGT
>DHAH01000028.1:29974-34260 GCA_002397345.1 Clostridiales bacterium UBA4959 | reverse complement strand
ATATGTTCCGACGGCTCCGGTTTCATCGCCGGTATTTTCGCTGATAATATCGGTTTTACCCGTGTAAGCGCAGCCTGTAAGCAGCCCGGCAGCCATCGCCGCGACGGCGGCTATATATTTGAATTTCACTTTGTTTATACCTCTATTATTTCTTATGAAAGGGCATGGTCATAACGATGCAAAACAATGAATGCGGCCGCATTTACAGCAAATATTTTCCCTTCTGGGATAAGCTTGAGCCGTCCGACCGCATGCTGCTCTGCGATAACTCGATGCGCGCCGAGTATACAAAGGGCACGAATGTGCATGGCGAAAGCGGAAGCTGTACGGGCGCAATAGTCGTCAAATCGGGATGTCTGCGCGCCTATATGATGTCGGAGGACGGCAGAGAGATAACGCTCTACCGCCTGTTCCCCGGCGATATTTGTATGTTGTCGGCTTCGTGCGTGCTCAAAGCTATAACCTTCGACGTTATCATCGACGCGGAGGAGGACAGCGTTTGTTATGTGATAGGAGGACGTGTATTTTCCGAGGTCGCCGAGCGGAACGTCTGGACGGAAAATTTTGCGCTCGAGGTTGCCGTCGGGCGCTTCTCCGACGTGATGTGGGTCATGCAGCAGATATTATTTATGAGCTTCGACCGCCGGCTCGCGATCTTCCTGTGGGATGAGATGAGCAAAACGGGCGAGTCAACCATCAACATGACGCACGAGCAGATCGCCAAATACATGGGCTCGGCGCGCGAGGTGGTGTCGCGGATGCTCAAATATTTCACCACCGAGGGTATTACAGAACACTCGCGCGGCGGTATTACCGTGCTCGACAAGCAGCGTCTGCGCGCGCTCGCAATGGGCTGAATGGGAGACAGGGGATACGGGAGATACGGGGATACGCTTGGGGGCATATGATGCCCCCAAACCTCCGCACCTCTGGGAATATTATATATAAAAATGCACCAAAATTCAAATTATATTAATAATATTGTCCAGTGTTGCGGGGTGTGGGGGGAGCTTCTCCCCCCACGCGTATCCCCGTTCCCCCGGTCTTATTCCGACAGCATATCCATAATTGCCGCTTTGGGCCGCGCGCCGGTCGATTTTTTCACGATTTTGCCATCTTTCATCACGACGAGCGTGGGAATGCTCATCACGCCGAAAGCGCGCGCAAGCTCGGGTTCTTCGTCGACATTGACCTTTCCGACCTTGACATCCGCCGTCTCGCCGGCGATTTCATCGATTATAGGCGACACCATGCGGCAGGGCCCGCACCACGACGCCCAAAAATCAAGCAGCACAGGCTTATCGGACTCGACGATCTCATTTTTATAGTTGTTTTTAGTTACATTAATAACGGACATTTTCATTTCTCCTTAAAATTGAAATTTTTTATTTACGATAATAGTATATCCGATTTAAGAAAAAAATAAAGTGACCCGGTCACGCATCAAGGAGTGACCGGGTCACATAGTTTCAATACATGTATAGCCGGCTGCGGGTCATGCCAATAAAAGTCATTCCTCCGGTTTAATCAAACTTATCGAGTGCTGACCGTCCGCACTGAACAATTGAAACGACCAACCGCTATCGTTACTTGCAGTATAAGAATATGCGCCGTCTATATTGCTTTCCTGCGGATCGACGGTGAAGCCTTTTTCAATTATTTTTTGAACATACTTTTTTGCTTCAGCCGTGTCCTTGCCCTCGAAATTCGCGGTAAAAACATCGTTCGATACGATTGTCATTACTATCTTTCCCAGCTCGGGTTTAGTCAAGAGTCGTGTATATTCGTTGTCCGGCCATTTTTCGCCCATCTCTACTATGTCGCAGTTTTCATTTGTAAACGTCCAGCTTCCATCCGCGTTTTGGACATAAACGGTACCGTCCTTGAATTTCATAGTGGTGCTGCCGTCGCCGCCAAACGAAATATCAACTTCAAGCTGCTTGCCCTGCCTGATCATCTCCTGTTTATCTTTTTCCGACATTTTGCTGAGCGGTTTATCGTCGCCGTCACCCGACATAATGGCATCAAAATCGAATGGCTGCCCGTCATCGCCGCCGTTTTTATCGGCGGCATTTATGCTGTCAAGATTTGCTTTCATGCCCTCGAGCGCGCCGCAGGAAGCGGCCGCAAGCGCTAAGGTTAATATAAGAATAGCCGCGATAAATTTTTTCATCTGTGTCACACCTCAAATTATGTATTGTTTCTTTATTTTAACATATATATCTTATTTTGTAAATGTGTTTTTTGTTATTTTATTCAAATGATAAAATTATTTTGTCGGCTTGTATTTGGCGTTGATTTTTGGTATAATACAGCTAATAATATTAAAGGGGATTAGCGTGAAAGATATTAAAAAAACAAGAGAGGAAGCCGCGATTACCATGCGATTTTTCATATCGTTTTGTGTGACCGACGGCGCATGGCAATTTTTGTGAATAAGCTTTTAAAACGTGCGGATCAGAATCCCGTCAACACTTGGGCGGTAACGGATTTATTTCAAAGCGACAATGCATGGCTCGCCGCCTTGGACGCCGCCCGCACTGCCGGCGACAGGCTTGCCGTTTATTCCGGCAGACTGGACAAGTCGGCGGCAGAGCTGTATGATTACGCAGTCCTCTCCGAGCAGGCGGGCGAAGAAATCCGACGTGTATTCTGTTACGCGATGCTGAAAAGCGACGAGGATAAGGGCAATTCCAAATATTCCGATTTTTTTGGGCGCGCAATAACGCTCATCACCGAATACAACGCTAAAATCGCTTTCGCCGGACCGGAGATCATCGACATACCCGACGAAACGCTTGATAAATTCTATGCCGACGAGCCTCGTCTTGTACCTTTAAAGCGCATGTTTGACATTACCCGCGCGGCGAAGGAACACACGCTTTCTAACGCGGAAGAAGCGCTGCTCGCCGCCGCCGGCGAGGTTGCGCGTGCGCCCGAAACCATCGCCGAGCAGTTCCGCAACGCCGATCTTCGTTTCCCCGACATTACGGGCAGCGACGGCAAACCCATTGTGGTCACGCAAGGCAGTTTTATCCCGCTGCTTGAATCGCCTGATGTGAAAATAAGAAAACAGGCGTTTGAATCTGTTTACCACACCTATGATAAATATAAAAACACCGTCGCCGCGACGCTCGACGCGCAGATGAAGCAACTCACATTCTACCGCAAGGCGCGGAAATTCGACTCGAACCTTGAAAAAGCGCTGTTCGCCACCGAGGTGCCTGCCGCGGTTTATGAAAATCTGGTGAAGTCCGTAAACAACCGCCTGCCTGTGCTGCATAAATATGTCGCGCTGCGCAAAAAACTACTTGGCGCAGACGAGCTGCATATGTACGATCTCTACACCTCAATCGTACCCGACGCCGACGCGGAATATCCGTTCGAGCTTTCGAAAACGCTCTGCCGCAAGTCGCTGGAGCCTTTGGGCGAGCGTTATCTCGCCGTGCTCGACGAGGGATTTAACAACCGCTGGATCGATGTATACGAAAACGAAGGTAAGCGCGGCGGCGCATATTCGATGGGCGCCAGCCCCCACCCGTTCGTGCTGCTCAACCATAAGGACACGCTTGACAGCATGTTCACGCTCGCGCACGAGATGGGGCATGCGCTGCACTCGTATTTTTCGAATAAGACGCAGCGTCCGGCGTACAGCGATTATGTCATCTTCGTCGCCGAGGTCGCCTCGACCTTCAACGAATCACTGCTGATGCAGTATATGCTTAAAAACACCGACGATAAAAAGCAGCGCGCCTATCTTATCAACCACTTTCTCGAGCAGTTCCGCACAACGATCTACCGTCAGACGATGTTCGCCGAATTCGAGCTTGAAATGAGCCGTATGTCCGAGTCGGGAATAACGCTGACCGCCGACACGCTTTGCGACGCCTATTATAAGCTCAACCGGAAGTATTACGGTACCGGTATGACCATAGACCGCGAGATCTCCGTCGAGTGGGCGCGCATACCGCATTTCTTCATGGATTTCTACGTCTATCAATACGCGACCGGCTTCTCCGCCGCGATCGCGCTGTCGGAAAAGGTATTAAACGAAGGCAAACCCGCTGTTGACGCTTATCTGAACTTCCTCTCTTCAGGTAATACCGCCGACCCGATCGCGCTGCTGCGTTCTGCCGGCGTGGATATGAGCTCACCCGCGCCTGTCGATAACGCGCTCGCACTGTTCGAGCGGCTGATTGACGAGCTTGATTCGCTGCTTGCATAGTGACGGGGATACGGGGTACATGGACGCGCGTGGGGGCATAAGATGCCCCCCCCCCCCCCCC
>DHAH01000028.1:28539-29844 GCA_002397345.1 Clostridiales bacterium UBA4959 | reverse complement strand
GCATAAGATGCCCCCACGCGCCCCCGCAAATATGGGCATTTACCCATTATATACCGTTTACATATGGTGACTAATATTTTATGAAAATTTCAATTGACCGCATTGAAAATAATTTTGCCGTTTGTGTAGCGGAAAATCTAAATAACCGCGAGCTGGTGTTTTCGCTGCCGGTGGAACTGTTCCCTGCCCCGCCGCGCGAGGGGGAGATTTACACGCTGACGCTCACTCCGGATGAAGCGGAGCGTTCCTCACGCGAAAGCGAAATGAAATCGAAACTAAACAAATTATTCAATATGTAGGGGAGGTGCTCTGCTCCTCCCGGAAATCAAAAAAAGGAGAAAACATTATGAAAACCAAAGCAGTGCGCCTGTATGGTGTGAACGACCTTCGGCTGGAGGAGTTCGAGCTGCCCCCGATAAAAGACGACGAAATACTCGCACGCATTATATCCGACAGCGTGTGCATGTCCTCGCATAAGGCGGCGCTTCAAGGCGCAGCCCACAAGCGCGTACCCAATGATGTCGCCGAAAACCCGATTATCATCGGGCATGAATTCTGCGGTGAGATTATCGAAGTCGGCGCGAAATGGCAGCATAAATTCAAGGCAGGGCAAAAGTTTTCTATTCAGCCCGCGCTTAATCTGGAAGAAAACCCTTATGCCGCTCCAGGTTATTCATTCCGTCATATCGGAGGAGACGCTACATACGTCATTATTCCGAATGAAGTGATGAAGCAGGACTGTCTGCTCGACTATAACGGCGAAGCGTTTTTCTACGGCTCGCTCTCCGAACCCGTATCGTGCATTATCGGCGCGTTCCATGCACAATATCACACCGTAGCCGGCAGCTATGTCCACGAAATGGGCATCGTACCGGGCGGCTGTATGGCGATTCTCGCGGGCGCGGGTCCGATGGGACTGGGTGCTATCGACTACGCCATGCACTGCGACCGTAAGCCGCGTCTCATCGCCGTGACTGATATCGACAACGCGCGTCTGGCACGCGCCGCCGAGATTTTATCGGTTGAAAAAGCCGCCTCTTGCGACGTCGAGCTGCATTATGTCAATACAAATAACCACACCGATCCGCTCGCGTATCTCAAAGGGCTTACAGGCGGCGAAGGTTATAATGATGTGTTCGTATACGCGCCGGTCAAGCCGGTTGTCGAGATGGGCGACAAGCTGCTCTGCCACGACGGCTGTCTGAATTTTTTCGCCGGTCCGACAAACCCCGCTTTCTCCGCTGATTTTAATTTTTATAACGTTCATTACAATTCCACCCATATCGTCGGCACCAGCGGCGGCAA
>DHAH01000028.1:27993-28436 GCA_002397345.1 Clostridiales bacterium UBA4959 | reverse complement strand
ATCGTCGGCACCAGCGGCGGCAACACCTCTGATATGATCGAGTCGATCGAAATGATGAGCGCGGGAGCCATAAATCCCGCCGCGATGATAACGCATATCGGCGGGCTTGACAGCGTGTCCGAGACTATTATTAACCTGCCCAACATAAAAGGCGGCAAAAAACTGATCTACACGGGTAAATCAATGCCGCTCGCCGCGATCGACGACTTCGTAAAGCTGGGCGAGAGCGATAAATTCTACGCGGATCTCGCGGAAATCGTGGGGCGGCACCGCGGTCTTTGGTGCGCTGAAGCGGAACGCTATGTGCTGGCTAATGCGAAGGATATATAAAAATGAACCGTTCAACCGACGCTGTTACACAAAAATGCATTGACGCGCTTGCGTCAATGTCCAACCGATATGGCGGCGACGCTGATTATGTTCTCGCCGGAGGCGGCAACACC
>DHAH01000028.1:27548-27871 GCA_002397345.1 Clostridiales bacterium UBA4959 | reverse complement strand
GAACACCTCTTATAAAAACGATGAATTTTTATTTGTCAAGGGTTCGGGGACGTCGCTCGCGACGATAAAGCCGGGCGATTTCGTCGTATTGCGCCGCGACAGGCTCGCCGGGATATGGGACAAGATCTATCCCGCGTCCGATGACGCGCGCGAGGCGGCGGTTCTTTGCGATATGCTCGCGTCGCGCGCGGAGGGCGAAGCTCGCCGTCCGTCGGTTGAGGCGCTGCTGCACGCGCTGTTCCCATATAAATTTGTGCTGCATGTCCATCCCGCGCTGGTAAACGGCATGACCTGCGGTGAAAACGGCGAAGCCATCTGCCGCG
>DHAH01000028.1:26998-27427 GCA_002397345.1 Clostridiales bacterium UBA4959 | reverse complement strand
AATATTCTCCGACGCGGTGTGGATACCGGAGGTCAAGCCGGGTTATACGCTCGCCGTCGCCTGCCGCGACGCGTGCGATATATATGTGGCGGATAAGCGCGCCGCCTTCCCGCGTCTTATGTTCCTGCAAAATCACGGCGTATTCTTCGCGGGCGATACGATCGATGAGATTGACGCGCTGGTTCAATCTGTTATGGATGCGCTGCGCTCTAAAATTGACGCCGAACCAGATTTTTCAGAGCTGCGCGAAGATTTTCCGATTGATACAGCCGTCGCGGTCGCGGCGGAGCTGCGTTATCGGTATGATTTATGCGTCGTGTTCTCGCGCAGCCAGGCGATGCTCGACTTCAATCCGCGCACTAAACCGCTGACACCCGACCACATAGTCTACACACGAGCGCAGCCGCTTATCGCGGAACCCGAGAACCT
>DHAH01000028.1:26496-26781 GCA_002397345.1 Clostridiales bacterium UBA4959 | reverse complement strand
CGGAACCCGAGAACCTCGCATCGGGTTATGACGCATATATCATTGCGCACGGCTGCGCACCGCGAATTGTCGCCGTTCCGGATATTGGCGTTTTCGCCTGCGGCAAGACCGCGAAAGAAGCTGACACCGCGCTTTCGTTATGGCGGGACGGTGTTCGCGCCTCTCATTACGCACGATCTTACGGCGGCGTGAAACCCATGTCCGACGCTATGATCGATTTTATCACGCGCTGGGAGGTCGAAAGCTACCGCGCCGGGCTTAACGCCGCAAGCCGCAATCCCAAGC
>DHAH01000028.1:25485-26362 GCA_002397345.1 Clostridiales bacterium UBA4959 | reverse complement strand
AAAGCCGCAATCCCAAGCGTTTCGAAGGTAAAGTCGCCGTAATTACCGGCGGCGCGCAGGGTTTCGGGCGGGGTATCGCCGAAGCGCTCGCCGCCGAAGGGGCGTATGTTGCCGTCGCCGACCTAAATTACGGCGGTGCGTGTGAAGCCGCCGACGCGATAAATAAAGCGTCGCCGGATGCCGCGCATTCCGTCGCAACAGCTATCCGCGCGGACGTAACCGACGAGGGGTCGGTCATGGAAATGATAAATACCGCGGCGCTGCGTTGGGGCGGAGTCGATATATTTATAAACAACGCGGGCATTGTGCGCGCGGGCGGACTGGACGAGCTGACGCGCTCGCAGTTCGAGCTTGTGACAAACGTGAACTATACCGCGTATTTCCTATGTGCCAAATACGCGTCAAAACTGATGAAGCTATCACATTCTTTTGCGCCGGAACGTTTCTTTGACATCATCGAGATAAATTCGAAGTCGGGGTTATCGGGCAGCAACAAAAATTTTGCGTACGCGGGCAGTAAATTCGGAGGGATCGGGCTGACTCAGAGCTTCGCGCTTGAGCTTGCGCCCTATAACATTAAAGTCAATGCCGTCTGTCCGGGCAATTTCCTCGAAGGTCCGTTGTGGACTGATCCCGAGAAGGGGCTGCTGGTGCAGTATCTGCGCGCCGGAAAAGTTCCGGGTGCGAAAACAACCCTTGATGTGCTGCGGTTCTACGAGTCAAAAGTGCCGCTCGGACGGGGCTGCCGTATCGCCGACGTGGCGCGCGCCATCGCCTATCTCATCGAACAGGAATACGAAACCGGTCAGGCTCTGCCCGTCACCGGCGGACAGGAAATGCTGAAGTAAAACGAGGGAACGGGAGAACTGGGGACGAG
>DHAH01000028.1:24846-25306 GCA_002397345.1 Clostridiales bacterium UBA4959 | reverse complement strand
TTCGCAGAAAATTAAATTCGCCTACCCCAAGCCCCCGCAAGGATAGGTAATATAGTTATAAATAACTGATCCGCGTATTTGGATTTGTTACCCAAATACGCGAATCACTTGTAGATATTTATATATGTATACTTTCTAATTTCAAGATAACCAATTTTTTTAGTAAAGTTGGAGTGGTATTGCCACTCTAATGCATCTCCATCCTATCAAGTCCCATGCCTAATCCCAACGCCGCACACGCGACGGGATTATCGGCGACGGCGGCGGACATACCTGTTTCAGCGGTGATAAATTCCGCCAGACCTGACAGCATTGCGGTTCCGCCGGTGAGTATAAGCGCTTCACCGCTGCTGTTATAGTCAGGTTCCAAATTATCAATAACCCCGCGCACCATTTCGGAAATCGCCATCGCGGGTACGAGCGCCGCCGCCGACAGCTCCGATACGCGCACCTCCGCCGT
>DHAH01000028.1:24146-24714 GCA_002397345.1 Clostridiales bacterium UBA4959 | reverse complement strand
GATACGCGCACCTCCGCCGTGACCGGCAGTCCGCTCCGTATAGCTATACCGTTCACCGCTACGGCTTTATCGCCGCGTTGTTTTGCGTCAAGTGATATGCAGCGTGTTTTAAGCTCTTCCGCGCATTCGTCCGATATTGACAGCTTGTACTTGCTCATTAATATGTCGCATATCGCGGTGTCAATGGCGTTTCCGCCTGCGGAAACGGAGGTATAGTATAAAACCTTGCCGTCCGCGACGATGGCGGCGGAGGTTTTCGACGCGCCCGCGTCAACAATCGCCGTCGGCGCGCCCGTGTAAGCATCCCGACCGGCGCCGGTCACCGCCGCAAGCGGTGATTCGATGAATACCGCCTCTGACGCGCCCGCCTCGAGCACGGCACGCGTCAGTATTGCTTCATCTTCTTCTGTAATATTGGGCGGCACACTCACCGCG
Source organism: Clostridiales bacterium UBA4959 (assembly GCA_002397345.1). Lineage (GTDB taxonomy): Bacteria > Bacillota > Clostridia > Oscillospirales > CAG-272 > DTU078. The sequence goes on along the minus strand of DHAH01000028.1, from coordinate 24,279 downwards.
ACCCTCGGGCGGGAAAATCGGCCCGCTTTATAACGCGCGGTGTGGTATCCGAGCAGTCTTGCCATAAAGTCGATGTTATGTCCGTCCGCAGTTTCGCCGTCCAGAAGCGGATAAACGAGCTTATTACAACATT
>DHAH01000028.1:22625-23971 GCA_002397345.1 Clostridiales bacterium UBA4959 | reverse complement strand
AACCGGGCGTGCGCATCACAAGCTGACAGGCGTCCGCGCCCAGCGCGACCGGTTTACCGGTTATAATATCGACCGCCGCCGCCGAGGACTCGCAGACAATGCTGCCCTGCGACACAGCATATATATAGGTATTTTTGGTGCCAATATCGATACTGATGTCTTTTTTCATAAAACTTCCTCTTGTCAACTGTCCTCTGCGGATAATAAATATTTAAGCCCTGTATAACGCTTTGATAATCTGTTGTTGTCTACCATTGCCGACACGATGTCGGGTCTGCCGACGATAATCACCATTTCCTGTGCGCGTGTGACCGCTGTGTACAGTAGATTCCGCGTTAATAGCTGCGGCGCGGCGCCATACGCGGGTATGATAACGACCGGATATTCGCTGCCCTGACTTTTATGGATCGTAATCGCATAGGCGTGCTCTAATTCCTCGAGCATGGTGAAATCATATACGGCAATCCGTTCATCGAAATTGATGGTCATCGTTTCTTCGGCGAAGTCTATCGACTCGATCTTGCCGATGTCGCCGTTGAAAATGCCGATTCCGCTTTTGTCGTCTTTATCCCAGGCAATATCATAATTATTCCGCACCTGCATCACCCTGTCGCCTTCGCGGAAAATCACGTCGCGCACTTTTTTTTCATGCTTCCCGTTCGAAGGCGGGTTCAGCGTGCGCTGCATCAGCGCGTTGAGCGCGATCGTGCCCGCTCCGCCTTTATGCGACGGTGTGATGACCTGTATGCCCGCGCGGATCTCCTCGCCATATTTGCGAGGCAGGCGCGATGCGCATAAGTCGGCTATCGTGCGCGCGATCTCGTCGTCGCGTTCGCGTAGTATAAAGAAAAAGTCGTTTTTATTCGAGCTTAGGTTGGGATATTCACCATGGTTTATGGCGTGAGCATTGGTTACGATCAAACTTTCGCCCGCCTGTCGGAATATCTCTTTCAGCTCAACCGTAGCGAAGCGTCCGCTCTCGATGATGTCGCACAGCACGTTGCCCGCGCCGACCGAGGGGAGCTGGTCTGCGTCGCCGATTAAAATCAGACGCGCGCCGGGCTTTATCGCCCTGCACAACGCGTCCATAAGCATACAATCCATCATCGACACCTCGTCAATGATGATAATGTCTTCGTCCAGCCGCGTTTTTTCATCGCGTTTAAACACCGGTGTTCCACCCGTAAAATCCATTTCGAGCAGCCGGTGGACAGTCTTTGCCTCGCGCGAAGTCGCCTCCGACATGCGTTTAGCCGCGCGTCCGGTCGGCGCGGCGAGCGCAATGTCGTACCCGATGCGATCGAACACCGCCAGCGCCGCTCGGATTACGGTGGTTTTCCCCGTAC
>DHAH01000028.1:19135-22492 GCA_002397345.1 Clostridiales bacterium UBA4959 | reverse complement strand
TCCCCGTCCCCGGCCCGCCGGTCAGCACCATAACGCCGTGACTCATCGCCGCGGCTATCGCTTTGCGCTGCATGGCGGCGTATTCGATGTCATACTGCAGCTCAAGCTGGTTTATGTGCCTATCGATATCCGAGATATCGAGCACCTCGCACATTTTGTCAATCGCCTGAAGCCTGTCCGCGATATAATGCTCGGCGTCGTAATAAGCTTTGGTGTATATGCAATCCCGTCCCGCGATTTTCATACGCACGAGCCGACCCTCGCGGATTTGCGATTCCAGCGCGTCCCGTACTTTTTCCAGATTCGTCCCGAGCTGTTGTGCCGATACCGCGACGAGCTTGTCCTCCGGCAGATAAACATGCCCGTTATTATCGGCGTTATGACGTAAAAGATAAAGCAGCCCCGCGCGCAGCCGCTCAGGCGCGTCGGAAGCGCCGCCGATCGAGCGCGCGATTCGGTCGGCTTTGATAAAGCCCACGCCGGGTATCTCGTCACATAACAGATAGGGGTTGCCCCGGATCATTTCGACCGCCGAGCCGCCCCATTTTTTATAAATCTGTACGGCGGCAGCCGGGCCGACGAAGTCGCGGCAGAACATCATCACGCCCCGGATACCGAACTGCGCGCGAAAGTTTTCCGAAATTTCGTCCGCCTTTTTGCGGGATATGCCCTGCACGTCGGTGAGCATTTCGGGATGCCGCTCGATAACGTCAAACGTATCTTCGCCGTATTTTTCGACAATTCGCTTTGCCGTCGCCGGTCCGATACCGCGTACCGAACGCGACGACAAATATTTAAGTATCGCCGCTGACGACGACGGCAGTTCTTTTTCGTAATACTCAATTTTGAACTGGCGTCCATAGCTGGAGTGCACCTCCCAGCGCCCGAGCGCCTTGATGGTTTCGCCTTCACCTAAAAACGGCATCAGCCCGACGAGCGTGTGCAGCTCGCCGGACTCATCCGAAAGGTCGCAGACAGTATAACCTGTCTGCTCGCTCTGGAATATGATCCGTTCGACCAGCCCCTCAATTTCGAGCAGCTCGCGCGGATTTTTGCCGTCGGCGTTATCCAGCATCAGAGTTTCAACCAGTCCTTTATAAACATATACATACCGTAAACGGCGAACACCGCAATAAATATCTGCGAAAATATTATAAACGCTGTCATGCGCACCTCACCCGTTAACAAGGTATGCGGCGCGCGTTGGTATTGTTCATGCGGAGGGCGGCGCTGATGACACCGCCCACCCATGTTCAATTATTTACAGCGAAGCGGCGATGTCGAGGTTTTCCCACGGCGCGCGCAGATCCTCGCGCCCCATGTGACCGTAGGCGGCGAGCTGCTTGTATATCGGGCGGCGCAGATCGAAGCGGTCGATAAGCGCGGCGGGACGCAGGTCGATTTTTTCCAGTATCTTTTTCGCCATCGCGTCGACCGAGCATTTGGCTGTGCCAAACGTTTCAAACATCACCGACACGGGCCGCGCGACGCCTATCGCGTACGCGAGCTGCACCTCGCATTTGTCGGCGAAACCCGCGGCGACGATATTTTTAGCAATATAACGCGACGCATATGCCGCGGTGCGGTCAACCTTGGTCGGGTCTTTGCCCGAAAAAGCGCCGCCGCCGTGACGCGAATAACCGCCGTAGGTGTCAACGATAATTTTGCGTCCGGTCAAGCCGGAGTCGCCGGCAGGCCCACCGATAACAAAACGTCCGGTCGGGTTGACATAGAATTTTGTGGCGTCGTCTAAATATTCGGAGGGAATTATCGGCTTAATTACCTGTGCGATTATATCCTCGCGGATCGTATCAAGCTCGACGTCGGGGTCGTGCTGTGTGGAAACGACAATTGTATCCACTCGCACCGGTTTGTCGCCGTCGTATTCGACGGTCACCTGCGTTTTACCGTCGGGACGCAGATAAGTCAGCGTGCCGTTCTTGCGTACGGCGGCGAGCTGCTTCGCCAGCTTGTGCGCCAGCGAGATAGGCATGGGCATAAGCTCGGGTGTTTCGCACGCCGCGAAACCGAACATCATGCCCTGGTCACCCGCGCCGATGTCATAACCGTCGCTCATTTCGCCTGATTTTGCCTCCAGCGCGCGGTTGACACCCATCGCGATGTCGGGCGACTGTTCGTGGATGGACGAAATGACCGCACAGGTGTCGCAGTCGAAACCGTATTTGGCGCGGTTATAACCGATACCGCGCACGGTTTCGCGCACAATCGAGGGGATGTCAACATAGGCGTTCGTCGTTATCTCGCCCATTACGCTGACTATACCCGTCGTTGTCGTCGTTTCGCACGCGACGCGCGAATATGGATCGTTACGCAGCAGTTCGTCAAGTATGGCGTCGGAGATGAGGTCGCACATTTTATCAGGATGCCCTTCGGTAACCGATTCGGAAGTGAAAAGCTTTTTCATTGCAGGTAATTCTCCTTGATTTCTGTTTAACTTGCTGGATTTATGTCTGCGCGGACGAATTTCCCGTCCGTGTAAATGTAGATTACATCGTATTTATTTGTTCCGCCGGAGTTTTCGTCGGCGAAAGCCCGCTCCGCCGCATCGCTGCGTAGCGGCACAAAGCGCACAGACGGGTCGAGCATCCCGCCATTATAGGTATAAAGCGCGCCGGACAACGCCCATTCGCTCTCGGTAACGCCGTGGATATGCTCGTGATAACGGAAGTTCTGGTCGGCAAGATAACTCGGTTCGACGCCCGACAGCGCGATTCGCCCTTTAATCTCCCGCATATCGATCGCTTCAGCGAGCGCCGTCATCACGGCGGTGTCATGTATATAAGTCAGTTTATAGTCGTTAAGCTCCGACGCTGCCGCGCAGAACGACATGAGCGTAAACAGCGCACACAGCGCCGCCGGAAGGGATTTTATAAATTTTATACGGTCTGCGAGCTTCGCAAAACGCGGCGTTGTGGCGCTTGCCAATGACCCGACGCACAGCGCGATTCCCGGCAGACTGCATACCGTACCCCGCAGCGAAAACCACGGATTTTCTTTGATTACAAACGGCGCCAGCGGTGCCGCCGCGAGGACGAGCCCCGCGATAAACGGCAGCGTGCTCCCCTTATAAGGGACGGCGTCCGCCGTTAAATTGGCGGTGGTGTCCTGCCTCTCTCCATCTGTCGCGCACTTCCGCACATACGCGAATACCGCCGCCGCGCAGACGGCTGCCAACGCTCCAAACGCGATTTTGCCGTCGGTAAATATTAAGGAAATCCCGCGCGTCGCGCCTTTTATCAGCGTCATCACGCCGCCGCCTATAAACGCCGCGGTGAACTGTTTTATCACATGCGGAAGCTGGTTTGTCCAGAAGTATGCCCTAAAAGGCGACACAAC
>DHAH01000028.1:18409-18991 GCA_002397345.1 Clostridiales bacterium UBA4959 | reverse complement strand
CCTAAAAGGCGACACAACGCCGTATGCGTTGCCGTATAACGCGCTTGAGGGTTGGAAAAGCGATGTAAACGCCCAATAAAACAGCGCGTTCGACACCGTGAGCAGTCCAACCAGCACGCAGACGCGGCTTTTTTTCCACTCGCGTATCATTATTACGGCAGTTAACGCGGCGGTCAGCATCAGTGACTGCTCATATGACGCCATCGCAAAGAGCTGGAACAATCCATAGAGCGCCGCGTTCACGGGATTGCCGCTGTCGAGCCAACGCAGGAACAATTCCGCAGCGAGCGCGCACCAGAACAATCCGCACACCACGCGCGTCGACGCCGACAACCAGTATGTACCCTCGATGTTCAATGGCAGCAGCAGACAGAAAAGCGCAAAGACGAATTCTCCGTTGACGCCAAAAACCTGCGGGAACAGTCGATGGAACACTCGCCCGAGGATTATAACCGCAGCCGCGTATAAAAGCGATAAAATCATCACCGCCGCGAACATGTGACCCCAGAATTTTGCCCAGACGAACACATCGGCGGTATTTGACAGCGGGCGCGCGGCGAGCATGCCGTATTTCGCGACCGA
>DHAH01000028.1:16598-18315 GCA_002397345.1 Clostridiales bacterium UBA4959 | reverse complement strand
CATGCCGTATTTCGCGACCGCCCCGGCGGGGGTGTCTAAGGCGGTGTATTTATAATATTGTATATAATCGTCGAGCTGCGGATAATACGCAAAGCCGTTAGCCATCAGTCTTGCCGCCGACAGCAGAACCAGCAGCGCGCCGCCCGCAAGCTCGCGTCCGCGCGCGCGCGCAAGAGCGAAAATTCGCGTTTTCATAGCAGAAAATTCATCGCGCCGAAGAAGCCGTAACAGATACCCGAAACTATAAATCCGGCGGCTAAAACGCCCGCCAAAATCGAGGGTAACGCGAATTTCATCCGCATGTCAAGCATGGCGGCGATCAGCGCGCCTGTCCACGCGCCCGTGCCGGGTAGCGGAACCGCGACAAACAAAAACAGACCAAACGAAGCATATTTTAATACGCGTTCCGATTTATTATGCGCCACGCGCTCGATCCAAAACGCGATTTTTGACAGTCTGACGTTTTTTTTCATCCATTTCAGCAGGGTGCGGATAAACAATAATATAAACGGCACGGGAAGCATATTGCCTGCCACACTGATTAAATATGTCTCCAGCCACGGCATTCCCAGTCCATAACCGATCGGGATAGAGGCACGCAGCTCTAATATCGGAAGCGTCGCAATGAAGAACACATAAAACGCATGTGCGGCGGTTTCAAACATAAGATCTCCGGCTACAATAATATCGTTTATACGATATTAGACAGTATAACATATCCATCCGGATAAATCAAGAGCGGAATGGTCAAAGCGGCAACAAATCTACGCTGCAAAGCCGCGTGTTACGGCTATGACGACAGTTGCGCTGTACATATTGTATAACCCATTTGACAGTCGCCGCATTTTAACCAAATCTATTTATATAATTTTTGTACGTTGTGCCTGTTTATAATAAATAACAGCCGCCCACGCTTTGCTATACTGCCCCGTGGCAGCATAGCAGATGAGCGCGGGCGGCTGTTTTTGCGTTCATACATGTTCAGCGCAACGGCGGCGGCAAGCCCCTGCCCTACCTACACATTCATTACTACGGGCAATATCATCGGCTTGCGGTGGGTTTTGTTGTAAAGGAATTTCGACAAATCGTCCTTTACCCTGCCTTTTAGCTGCGACCAGTCGGTGATGCCGTCGTTCAGGCAATCCTCCAGCGCGTCGCGCGCCATAACGCGGATCTGCTCCATCAAGTCCTCCGACTCGCGCACATAAACGAACCCGCGCGACACAATGTCCGGCCCCGAGATGATGCTCAAATCGTCGGTATCCACTGTGGCGACTACGACTATCAGTCCGTCCTGCGACAAGTGCTTGCGGTCACGCAGCACGATGTTGCCCACATCGCCCACGCCATAGCCGTCGACGAGCACACGTCCGGCGGTCACCGTACCGTTGAAACGTGCGTTTTCCCCGTCAAGCTCGAGCACCTTGCCGAGATCGGGGACAAATATACGCCGATCCTCGATGCCCATATACTGCGCCAGCTCTTTATTGCGGATCAGGTGCTTGTATTCGCCGTGTATGGGCATGAAAAACTTCGGTTTTGTCAGCGCCATCATCAGCTTCAATTCCTCTTGGCAGGCGTGACCGGAAACGTGTACCTCCACCATCGGGTCGCGGTAGACAGACGCACCGCACTTGAGGATGTCGTTTATAATCTTGCCCACCAGTTTCTCATTGCCCGGTATGGCGTGCGCGCTTATGACAACCAGATCGCGCGG
>DHAH01000028.1:16021-16483 GCA_002397345.1 Clostridiales bacterium UBA4959 | reverse complement strand
GTTCGACTTTGTCGTGGCTGGACAGCGCCATGCGGTAGAGCGCCGACATCGGCTCGCCCTGCGAACCGGTTGAAACAATAGTTATCTGCTCGTGCGGGAAGCGTTTAATTTCGTTTATATCGACAAGCGCGCCCTCCGGCACGTGCATATAGCCCAAATCGACCGCCGCGCTGACGACGTTCTGCATCGAGCGTCCCGTTACGGCAACTTTACGACCGTATGCGTGGCTCATATTGATTATCTGCTGCACGCGGTGAACGTTCGACGAGAACGTTGAGATTATAATGCGCTTGTCTTTATTGCGCAGGAAGATGTTGTCCAGCGACTGACCAACCGTGCGTTCTGAAGGCGTATAGCCCGGGCGCTCGGCGTTGGTCGATTCGAGCATAAGCAGCAGTACTCCCTGCCTGCCCAGCTCGCCCAGACGTGTGATGTCCATTATCTCGCCGTCGATGGGTGTCG
>DHAH01000028.1:15654-15938 GCA_002397345.1 Clostridiales bacterium UBA4959 | reverse complement strand
GATGGGTGTCAGGTCGAGCTTGAAGTCGCCCGAGTGTACCACAACGCCTACGGGCGTTGTGATTGCGAGGCAGCACGCGTCGGCAATGGAGTGGTTTACATGGATGAATTCGACTGAAAACGCGCCGAGCTTCACCGTATCGCCCGCCTTCACGTTATTCAGCTTTGGTTTCTGTGAATAGCTATGCTCCGCGAGTTTGTTTTGCAGGATGCCGATTGTCAGCCGCGTACCGTAGACGGGCGGAGAGATTAGGTCCAGCACATACGGCAGCGCGCCGATGTGGT
>DHAH01000028.1:14671-15434 GCA_002397345.1 Clostridiales bacterium UBA4959 | reverse complement strand
ATCACAAGGTCGACGCCGAGCATCTCGTCGTCGGGAAAGCCCAGCCCGCAGTCAACAATAATTATATCGTTATCATATTCGAGCACCGTCATGTTTTTGCCGACTTCATTTAATCCGCCGAGCAGCATGACCTTCAGTTTCGAGCCCGGAGCAGCCTGATTTTGTTTTTTTGCCATTAATTTACCTTTCTGTATATAAAAAATATGTATCGAAAATAAGAAGCGCCGCGTCTTATAGGTTTGTGTTTTACACCTATTTTATGCGCGCAACAAAACAATACCTGATCCGATAGTTTCGATTTTATCAGATCGGGCGAGCGGATTTTGGAGATATAATCATATGTTCCGAGGAGAAAGAACGCACCGCGTCCACAACGGCGATCAGTGCCGCGGCATACATCGAACTTTCTATGCGGAGAATTATATTTTACGTACAAAATCGTCAGTATATATTATAACATTTTATGTTGTGTATGACAAGCGATGTGATGTGAATATATTGTTAATCATTTGAAAGTAACATATCGAATAAAATATGAAGCCATGGCGCACAATATACAATACCGGAATATATACTTCCCAAAGGAGAAAATTATCATGCCTGATAACAATAAAAATAAAAAAAAGTTGAAAAAAGACGATTCCGATATGTCGCTTGCGTATGAAGCGGTGAAGGCGTATAACGTCACAGGCGATAACGCCGATCCGCTCGGCAGCTATACGGGCGTCGCGCGCACCGGAGAGGCGGGTCCGGATATAACAGC
>DHAH01000028.1:14034-14530 GCA_002397345.1 Clostridiales bacterium UBA4959 | reverse complement strand
AATAAACGGTGAAATTCCCGGCGGTACGGGTTATATGCCGCCCCGGAACCAGCTTCCGCGCGGCAGCGGCAAACTTCCGGGCGATATCGGGCTGCCCGGCATCCCCTTCCCCATAAGCGAGCCTGTCCAGCCCGGCATACCGGGCGGAAAAACCTACCTCAACGTAAAAGATCCCGAATCCACTTCGCCTACGCAGGACGCGGACGATTTATAATCGATTGCGGCGTCCGCGGCGTTGCGTTGCCGCAATGTGTTAATAACCGGGCGGGATAAACTCCCGCCCAGCATGTCACATCACCGCAAAAACAACAATATCGCCGCGCAAATAAACGCAGCGGTCAGCACACCCGCAACGTACCAGCGCAGCAGCATGTACAGCCCGTACCCGCCTTCGGGTCTGGAAGTAAGTTTGACCATATGGCGCGGCTGCTCCAGACGCGGATCGGCGATTAGCATATTTTCGGATATTATACGCGCGGCTTCGCCGACCATGTCG
>DHAH01000028.1:12703-13890 GCA_002397345.1 Clostridiales bacterium UBA4959 | reverse complement strand
TCGCATGTCGTGCTCTGAAATCGCCTGTGTGCGGACCGCGTTTTCTTTGAGGATAAAATACGCCTCGTCAAACAACCTCGACCCGGTATTTTTCATAACTATAATGCGTTTCTGACAGCCCTTCATAATAATTAAATCCTTTTTACCGCTCCTCACGCGGACGCATACAGTATGCGCCCGCAAGAGCTTCGTTCTATTATAATTATTATTACACCCCTCGCGCCGTCATATTCACAAACAACCGGAGGATAAACATTAGAAATGAACATATCCGATACAAACAAACCTGCACGCAGCCCGAATGTTCGCGCGGTCATAATGGCGGGCGGCTCCGGCACACGGCTGCGCCCCGTCACCGATACGCTGCCAAAACCCCTTGTCCCCGTCGCCAGCAAACCAGTAATATTCCGCATACTTGAACTGCTCACGCGTCACGGTATCACCGAGGCTGCGCTAACCACAGGTTATCTCGCGGACAAGCTCGAGACGGCTTGCGGCGAGGAGTATGCCGGCGTAAAGCTGACCTATTTCCGTGAGGAAAAGCCGCTGGGTACGGCGGGCGGAGTAAAAAATACACAGTCGTTTTTAGAAGAAGGCGCAAACGAATTTCTCGTTATCAGCGGCGACGCCGCGTGCGAGACTGACCTCGTCGCCGCGCTCAACTTCCATCGCGTCAACAAAGCCGACGCGACCATTGTCACCGTCAGCGTTCCCTCCCCTCTTGAATACGGCGTGGTTTCGTCGGGCGACGACGGGCGCATTTCCGGCTTTATTGAAAAGCCTTCTCCTTCACAGGCGTATTCCGATATGGCGAATACCGGCATCTACGTGCTGTCACGCTCGGTACTGGACCTCATACCCGCCGGCGCGCCGCGCGATTTCGGGCGCGATGTGTTCCCCGCCATGCTTACGTCGGGCGCACGTCTGTACAACTATACCGACAACAATTATTGGTGCGACATAGGCGACCTCGACGCTTATTATGCCTGCTGTATGCGCTACGCGGAGTCCGAGGGCAAGCTGTCGCGCGACGGAAATATCGTGGGCAATAGCTGTTCGCTGGGCGGATCGTCAGTAAAAAACAGCATACTTTTCGGCGGAGTGACCATCAGCAGCGGCGCTCGGGTCAACGGCTCGATAATCTGCGGCGGGGTAGCGATCGGCAGGGGCGCGCACATCGCGCAAGG